>JAUNQK010000083.1 GCA_030536235.1 Bacillota bacterium | reverse complement strand
TCACAGATGTTCTCAGGGGAAACAGAAGGTGAAGAACATGTAGAAGAAGTAAGCCTCTTAAAAGATATGACACCAATTGCACTTGACGAGGGCTCTCCATTCTACGAGCTCTTCCAAAGCCAAGAACGTGTTAACGTTTTATGCCTTGGTGTTAACGAAAACATGACAGATACCATCATGGTTATTTCATACGACATGGGAAACCAGCAGATGGATATTATCTCAATTCCAAGAGATACATACTATTATCGCGGAAGCGGGTATAGCTCTTATGCTCATCACAAGATTAACGCAATCTATTCTGCACAGGGCGTTGTTAAACTTGCAGAAGTTGTTTCAGAAATTCTGCACGGCATGCCAATTCACTACTATGCAATTGTAGAATATTCTGATGTTAAGGCTGTAATGAAGGTTATTGGCGGAGTCGAAATGAACGTTCCATTCCACATGAAGTACGACGACCCAACAAAGGGCAAAGAACTTCATATCGATATTCCGGCAGGAAACCAAATTATCGACGAAAGCAATGTAATGGAATTTTTAAGATTTAGACACACAAACCCATCTTATGCAAGACAGGGCTATAAATCATATGACGGCGCCGATATCGACCGCCAAAAGCTTCAGCAAGAATTCGTAAAGAAGGTTGTTAAAGAATGTCTTAAGGCCGGAAACTTAATGGATGTTGCAAAGGTTGCACTTCAAAATGTCGATTCTGATATGACTTACGGCATGGCAGCAAAGATTGCCCTTAAGGCAATGAACGGCTTAAACCCTGATACATTTAACAGCTATTTGCTTCCGGGTTATGCAGATTTAATTCAAGAACTTAGCTTCTGGGTTCCAAACGAAGAAGAAGTAATCGAGATGCTTAACGAGGTGTTCGCTCCGGTCCCTGTTGTGGAAGAGCCTGTTGAGGGCGAAACTACAGAGGCTGCAGAGTAAATCGCTTCGCTGCGCTCGCGATGACAGTCATTGCGAGGGGGCGTACAACGTTGTCATTGCGAGGGCTTTAGCCCGAAGCAATCTAACTAGATGTATCATGAAACAACAAAAAACTGGTCGAGCAATCGACCAGTTTTTCAATTTCAATATTTACGCGAGGAACACATCATATGCCAGCTTTGCAAGAAGAATAATAACTGCAACCGACATCATAACCCTGATAAACGGTGCCCCTTTTTTTATTGCGAGGTTTGCACCAATGTAGTTTCCGGCAATATTACTTGCAGCAGTTGTAAGTGCAAGCGGCCAAATTACAGCGCCCATAGTTACGAAATGAATAACCGCGCCAAGGCCTGTACAGAAATTAAGCAGCTTAGCGTTTCCGCCAGCAGTCTTAAGATCAAATTTTAGTACACTGGCGAAGATCATAATAGCAAAGGTGCCGGTGCCAGGGCCAACGATTCCGTCGTAAAGCCCAAGTATAAGGCCGGTGATAATTGAAACGGCCCAAACTTTAGTTGCCGGAATCGTGTCAAAGGCGTCTTCTGTGCCATAGTCTTTCTTAAGAAGTAAGAACAGCGCTGCGAACGGGGTTACACAAATAATGATTTTCTGAAACAGCTGCGGGTCGAGATGCAGAACAATTCGCGCTGCGCAGTTCGAACCGATGATTCCGCAAATGGCAGAAATTAATGTAACCTTTACATTGATGTTGCCCGATCTAAGATATTTATAAGTTGCGACGCTGGTTCCAAGGCAGGCGCTTGTCTTATTGCAAGCGAAGGCCGTTTGGGTTGGCAGGCCTACCAGCAAATATGCGGGGAGAGATATGCAGCCACCGCCTCCGGCGATGGAATCTACAAAACCTGCGAAAAAAAGTGCGACGCACAAAAAAATTATTTTTCCAAAAGATATAGTAAACATAAGGCTATTATACACCTATCAGGGCAAGGCGGTGCAAAACTTATGATATAATATTTACATGAAATTTGACGAAAAGCTGTTTAACGAAATAATGAAAAGCGAGGCCCCAGAGAAGCTTTTAATAGTGCCTGCTCAGCAAACTTTATCTGCTGAAGAGGCGGCTTTTGATGTGCTTGGAAAGTCACTTGGTAAAGAGGGCTTTTTCGATTTTCATATAATGTCTGGAAATAAGCTGAGAAGCGAAATCCTGTCAAAAGTAGGCGGCCCTGGCAAAACCATGATCGATGCTTTAGGCCGCAGCATGATACTAAGAAAATGTGTAAAAGAGCTGGCAGATAGCTCGCAGCTTAGCGCATATAGTTCTGTCGCAAGCTCAGGAGACTTCTTAAATGGCGCAGGCGATTTTATCGTTCAATCAAAGCAAAACCTGGCAGGCAGTTTAACCGGCCTTGCCGAGCCAGACACTATGCTTGGCAAGAAACTTTGCGATATGGCAAAGATTTCAGAAAGCTACGAATCGTATATGCAGGGTAAATATATAGATTCAGAAGACGGCCTGTTATATGTCACAGAGAAACTCCCCGAATGCGACTGGGTTAAAAATAGCGAAATCTGGTTTGCAGGCTTTTACTCATTTACAAAAAGAGAGCAAGAATTCTTAAAGGCTTTAGATAAAGAAAGCTGTGGCTGCCACGTGCTTTTAAGTAGCCCTAAAGAAGAACTCCCATCAAGCTTTGAAGCTTTAATAAAAGCAGAATCAACTAATAAAGAAGCAGAAATTATTGCATCAGAAATTCTTCGTTTAATTCGCGAAGAAAAAATAGATGCAGAAGACATTGTAATTCTTTCGGCTAACTTGGCAGAAGAAGGGCCTATCTTTAAACGAATATTTGATTCAATCGGAATCAGAAATTTCGTAGACGAAAAGCGCAGCCTAATGCACCAAGAAGCAGCAAGTAAAATCGCGCTTCTTCTTGATATGGCAGCAGACGGCCTTAAGACAAATACGGTAGTAGAATTCGTTGCAGACGAAGACTTTACAAACTACTGCAAATCATATCATGTTAAAAACAACGCATTTTTAACAAACTTTAAATATGGCGCAAAAGATAAAATCGCAGCAGAAATTAAGCGGGGCGACTTTGCAACTTTAGTTTCGCCATTTATTGAAAGCTTTAATAAGGCAGAAACAACAGAAGAAAAAACAAGAGTTCTTTACGAATTCTTAATTGGCCCGTTTGATATGCCGGGCAAACTTAAAGAAGAAAAACGCATGGCAGAAGATCTTGGCTATAAAGACTACAGCGAAGAGCTTAGCCAAATTTGGGCTGTTGTAATTCATATATTAGACCAAGCAGTCGAGCTCTTAGGCCCTGCAAAAATTACTAATAAAGAATACCGCGATTTAATTAAGAACGCATTTAAAGATATTAAGATTGGCCTTCTTCCGCAAGAAGCAAACTCTATTATGATAGGCGATTTATATCGCAGCAAAATTACGAAAGCAAAGGTAGTTTTCGTAAGTGGCTTTAGCGAAGGCTTTGCCCCGCGAACAGGTAATGCATCAAAGATTCTAACAAACGAAGAAATTGATAAATTATCTTCTGCCGGAATTTCCCTTTGCAAAGACCTAAAACAAATCGTAAAAGAAGATAAGATAATGATCTTTGAAGCTTTTGAAAAAGCTTCAGAAAAACTATATATTGCTTATGCCTTTGCCGATAATGACGGCAAAGAAAAAGGCCAAAGCTATTTATTAAGACGCCTAATAAATGGCGAAGTAAAAGTTTTGGATGAAGATAGCATTGATATCTATAGCATCGAAAACCTTGCAAAAATTCTCTTAAAATGTAAGCGCACAGGTGAAGATATCCCTGCAAACTGG
>JAUNQK010000082.1 GCA_030536235.1 Bacillota bacterium | reverse complement strand
CAAGACGAGGTTTATTTTGGCGAAGAGGTTGAAGAAGCTCTTACAAAGTACCTTGAAGATGGAAGAGATACCCTTCTCGGCCCTAATAATACTGATAGTGCTTTCTTCTTATCAATGCAGCATAAACGTTTAAGTGTTAGAAATGTTGAAATGCTTATAAAAGGTTATGCTCAAAAAGCCGGATTAAATACAAAAGTAACACCACATGCTTTAAGAAGAACATTTGGCACAAATTTATATGAAGAAACCGGAGATATTTATCTTGTTGCAGACGCCCTGCACCACGCTTCGGTTGAAACAACCAAAAGACATTATGCTAAAATGAGTAAAGATCATAAACGAATTGCAGCTACAAAATCGTCTACTTTGTTTGAAAAATAACTATTATTTTTTAATATAAAAATGCAGTATAATAATAGATAAAAAAATATTTTTAGAAAAGAAGAACATATGAAAAAAACATTAAAAACAATTTTATTAATGCTTCTCACCTGCTCTATGGTGCTCGGCCTTTGCTGTGCCTGTGGCAATGAAGAAGAAACTTATTATTCTTCTGCAGATGAGCTTGCAACAAAAAGAATATCTATTTGGCAAGGATTCACATATGAAGGATTTATTAAAGAACACTACCCTTCTGCTGAATATTATTACTTTGGAGATATCAATCTTATGTATGAAGCGCTTCAATCAAATAAGGTTGATGCATTTGCATATGAAGAATGCTTCCAAAGCTTTGCTAAAAAAGATGGATTAAACATTTCTAAACTCGAAGATTTAAAATATCCAACTAAATATGGTTTCATTTATTCTGATAAAGAAAAATCAAAAACCTTATTAAATCAGATGAATGAATACCTAGCCAAAGTAAAAAAATCTGGTGAACTTGCAGTATTGCAAGAAGAATGGTTATTTAGTGGAGAAACAAAAGAAGCTCCTGAAATTAATACTTGGGATACAAGCGCAGGAGAAGTTATAGTTTCAACTCCAGCTTCACAAGTACCTTTCCATTATCTTTATAATGGTGAATTCAGTGGATACGAAGCAGCACTTCTTACTAAGTTCTGCGAAGAATACAAATATAAGCTTACTATTAATATTGCGCAATGGGATGCTATGCTTGCAGATGTTCAAACAGGAAGATCTGATATTGGTGTTGGATGTATTGAAATGAGCGATTATCATCAAGAAGCATTTGCTATGTGCGATTCTACTTTTGATGGAAACTTTGTATTATACGTAAAAGCTAATCCAGCAAATGAACCAATGTATACAAAAGAAGAACTTGAAGGAAAAGTTGCTGCTGGCCTTACAGGTTCAATTGACGATTTTGTAGTTGAAAACACCTTTAAAGATTATGTAATTGATCACTATCAAACTACAAATGATGCTTTATATGCTCTTTCAATTGGAAAAGCAGATTATGCTATTAGCGGAATCGGCGTTATAAATGAAGTAATAAAAAAAATGGAAGGCATTACATACCTTAAAGAACCAGCATATAATCAGCATCTATGTGCAATCTTCAATAAAGAAGATGCAAAATCACAAAAACTTTTAAAAGAGTTTAATGAATATCTTGCGCAGGCAAAAGAAAGCGGCGAACTTAATCAAATAAATTCAAAATGGAATACTTATCTTTCTGAAGGTGAGCTAATGGAAAGAAGTTTTTCCGGTGAAGAAATAAACATCGCGATTTACCCATTTGAAGTTCCATATTCTTTTATGAAAGAAAATGAATATTATGGAATTGAAATTGATATAGCTAATGCATTCTGCGAAAAATATGGATACACTCCTAATTTTGTTTCAATGGATTTTAGCGCATTGCTTCCGGCATTAATGTCAAATAAATGCTCAATTGGCATTGCAAATGTAGCATATACTGAAGAACGTGCAAAATCAGTTGATTTTAGTGAACCATATATAGATGTTCCACTCCATTTCGTCGTAAGAACAAAGGGAACAACTTCGAAATCTTTAACAGAAAAATTAAAGACAAGTTTTTATAGAACATTCATTGAAGAAAATAGATATGAAATGTTTATCTCGGGTATTATCACTACCCTTGCTATTACAATATCTTCTGCAATACTTGGAACTGTTCTTGGCTTTGCAATATATATGCTTTGCCGCAAAGGAAACAAGTTGCTAAATGTCTTCTTTGATATTTTCTCAAGACTTATGATAGGCTTACCTATGGTAGTAATATTGATGATTCTTTATTACATCATATTTGGCCATAGTGATTTATCTGGAACAATAATTGCAACAGTCGGCTTTACAATAAGCGTTATGCTTGCAGTATATTCAGATTTAAAAGTTTCAGTAAAAGCATTTGATAAAGGACAAATCGAAGGCGCATATGCAATTGGTTTAACAGATGTTCAAACATTCTTTAGAATCATCTTGCCACAAGCATTGCAAACCTTCCTTCCGGCATATAAAGGAAATATCATTGGTCTTATCAATGGTACTGCAGTTGTAGGATTCATTGCAGTTCAAGATTTAACTAAAATGAGCGATCTTATTAGAGCAAGAACATACGAAGCATTCTTCCCACTACTTGCCACTGCTATTATTTATTTAATCCTTGGTGCACTTTTAACATCAATAGTTAAAAAAGTTCAATTCAATTTTGAACCAGAAAGACGTAGTAAAGAAAAGATTTTAAAGAAGTTTAATAAATAGCTATGATTGAAATTAAGAATTTAAAAAAAGCATACGAAAACGTTACGCCTATTGAAAACATTACATGTACAATAAATAAAGGTGATGCAATCTCAATAATTGGGCCTTCCGGAACAGGTAAATCTACCCTGCTTCGCATGATTAACATGCTTGAAAGGCCTACTTCAGGGCAAATCATTGTTGATGGTGAAGATATTACTGCTGAAGGTTATCCATTAAATAAACTTAGAGAAAAAGTTGGTATGGTGTTCCAAAGCTTTAACCTATTTAATCATATGACAGTAATAGAAAATGTTTGCTATGGACCAATAGTAATTAAACATATGAAAAAAGATGAAGCATTTGATAAAGGAATGCAGCTTCTTAATATGGTTGGCCTTGCTAATTTTGCTTTTAGCTATCCAGGAAATTTATCTGGTGGCCAAAAACAAAGAGCTGCAATTGCAAGAACACTTGCTATGGACCCTGAAATTATTCTTTTTGACGAACCAACATCAGCACTTGATCCAACTAAAGTTGCAGAAGTTGAATCTGTTATTAAAGAGTTAAAAGATCAAGGTTATACAATGATGCTTGTAACTCATGATATGAAATTGGCCGAAAAAATGGCCAATAGAGTGTTCTACCTTGATGAAGGCGGAATATATGAAGATGGAACACCAGAACAAATCTTTAGAAAACCTTTAAAAGAGAAAACTAAGGTTTTTATCAAGAGGCTTAAAGACATTAACTGCCATATAGATTCAACATCATATGATTTCCCTGCCCTTAGAGCTCAAATAGACCAATTTGCCTATAAAAATGAAATTCCATACGAAGAAGCAAAGAAAAACATGGCTATCGTAGAAGAATTGGTATACGGAATATTGATGCCTAAATTTATTGATGGACAAAGCTCTATTGATTTAAATCTCTCCTATTCAGATTTACTTAAAGATACAAGAATTACAGCAGAATGGAAGAATATGGATGTAAACTTAACTAGTCCTGAAAATAAGATATCTATGGATATTATTAATCTTTACGAGAACAGTATTAAATCTAATGAAAATTACATCAGAATTAAGGTAAAAGATGTAAATAATGAAGAAAAATAAAAATTAACTTAAAAAAGTTATCCACAGGTGGGG
>JAUNQK010000022.1 GCA_030536235.1 Bacillota bacterium | reverse complement strand
TTTAAACATTTGCTGAACAGGGAATTTTCCTGCACCATGAAGTGGGGTATAAACAATCTTTAAATCGGCTTTTACTTTTGCGTCGAGATTTCCGGCAGATTTTTCTACGTCATGGATAAATGCTGTTTGTTCATCATCGCCAAGCATTGTAAGCATACCAGATTCTAAGGCCTTTTCTTCATCCATAGATTTTAGGGATGTAATATCGAGTGAGTCAATGATTGCAGTTATTGCATTTGCTGTTTCTTCACCGATTTGACAACCAGTTTCATCGTATACTTTATAACCATTATATTCTGCAGGGTTATGGCTTGCTGTAACAACAACACCGCCAACACAATCTAATGCTCTAACAGACCAAGAAAGAAGTGGAGTAGCTGAAATCATGCTATATAATTTTGCCGGAACTCCATTTTCGCACATTGTGCATGCTGTTTCATGAGCAAATTCTTTAGAGAAGTTTCTGCAATCATAGGCAATAACAATACCTTTTTTCTTTGCCTCATCACCAAAGGTGTTAATTAAATATTTTGCAAAGGCAGTTGTTGCTCTTCTGATGTTATATTTGTTCATTCTGTTTGAACCAACACCTAAAACACCACGAAGGCCTGCAGTACCAAATTCGAGATCTTTATAAAATCTGTCTTCGATTTCCTTTTCATCAGTTAATGAAGCAAGTTCTGCGCGATCTTTTTCATCAAAGGATGGATTTGTTTTCCATAATTCATAAGTTTCTTTATATCCCATGATTATCTCCTTATTTTTTTCCTAATAAAGCAAACATGTTCTTTTTATATTCTTCAACTCCTGGTTGATCAAATGGGTTAACACCCTGCATATAACCGGAGATTCCGCAAGCTGCTTCGAAGAAAGCAATAATTTCGCCAAGGCTTCTTGCACTTACATCATCAGCAATAAGTTCGATAACAGGAACGCCGCCTGTGATATGAGCCTGTTTTACACCAGCAGCTGCTGCCTTAAATACTTCACTGTATTTTTTACCAGCAACATAGTTTAATCCATCACCATTTGCTTCATCGAATGGAACTGTAACTTCTATAGTTTCTTTTTCAAATCTAAAAATGGTTTCAAATAAGATTCTTTCACCATCCTGAATATATTGCCCAAGGGAATGAAGATCTGCTGTTAATTCACAAGAGCTTGGGTAGATACCAAGATGAGCTTTGCCTTCGCTTTCGCCATAAAGCTGCTTATACCATTCAGCCATAAATCTATAGTTTTCACCAGGGTAGGAAAGAATTTCAACTTTCTTTCCATTATTGTAAAGTGCTTGGCGGGCGCAAGCATATACAACTGAGGCAGCATCGTCATTGCCACTTAAAGCTTCTTTAATTCCTGTTTCAGCACCGGCCATAAGTTCTTTAATATCAATTCCTGCAGCTGCAATTGGAAGAAGCCCAACGGCTGTAAGAACACTGTATCTTCCACCAATATTGTCTGGGACAACAAATGTTTCATAGCCTTCAGCATCAGCAAGTGATTTTAATGCACCTCTTGCCTTATCTGTTGTGGCAAAGATTCTGTTTGCTGCTTCTTCTTTGCCATAGGTCTTTTCCATGTATTCACGAATAATTCTAAATGCTAATGCAGGTTCAAGTGTTGTTCCTGATTTGGAAATGACATTAACATAAACATTTTTATTTTTGATAAGTTCAAGAACCTGATTTAAGTCTGCTCCGTCGATACCATTACCAATGAAGTAAATTGCAGGTTTTTCTATTTCGTTATGACGTGCAGTTTTTAATAATTCGATAACTGCACGAGCGCCTAAATAAGAACCACCAATGCCAATTACTACTAAAGCGTCTGCATCTTTTCTAATCTTTTCAGCAGCTTTAATGATTCTATCAAATTCATCTTTATCATAATCAAAAGGAAGAGTAGTCCAACCGATATAATCGTTTCCTTTGCCGGTTCCTTCTTTAAGCATTTTTACAGCTTCAAGGGCCTTACTGCGGTTTAATTCAAGTGATCCACAACCATCAAGATTTACTTTAATCAAAATAATACCTTCTTTCTATGCTAATGCAGTTAATGCTGCACCAATTAACGTTTTATCTCTTCCGTCAAGGAATTCATAATCTGCACCAAGAACATCGAGATAATGTTTAATTAAATCTTGAAGCTCTTGAACATTGTAGAATACAGAACCTTCGGCAGCGATTTTTATCTTTTCGATTCCGGCATATTTAGCAATGCCATAAATTTCGGTTGCTACTATCTTTGCGGCTCTGTCATATATTTCTTCTTTGGTAGCTTTTTCTTTTGCAATTAATGGGCGAAGATATGCGCCACTAACCTGCATCTCAGCAAGAGATCCAAAGTCAAATTCTTCTGTTGGGAAACCTTCAAATCTGCCGGATTCTGCATTGATAATCATATTATCTTTAACATAGCAGATGTTAAGGCCTGTGCCTAAAATAAGGCCCATATTAGCGCCTTTTGTGCCCATTTGTACTGCAGTTGTATCATTTAATACTTTTGCATCTAAGATTTTATTTTCGGCACCATTAATTTTTATTTCTTTAGAGAATGTAATAATCTTAGCTCTGCCATCCTCAAGAATTTCGGCAGGGTAAGAGAAGCATAAGCCGGTTTTTTCTGAAACATACTTAGCTTTCATCTCATTAAAGAAATTGAAAAATTCTTCAGATGAAATAGCGTTTGCAACCCCTGGCATTTCTTGTTTGTGGAAATTTTCAATTGTAGGTTCGCCATTCTCATCAAATTTTACAGTGGCAATTCTAAAGTTTGTGCCGCCCATATCCATTGCTGTAACAGTTTGGTTTTTAGGCCACTCTGTTGGAGGATACAAATAGCTTTTTAAGTTTGCTAATTTTTCAGGTTTAAATATTTCTACATATTGTTCTATAGGCAGGGATTTCATATTCTTTTCCTCCAAGAATTACAGTAATGTTAGAATCTGTTCTATTTGCTAGAACTAATAATTGTTCATCTTCATTTTTTCTTATAAATGAAAGAACGTTTTCGTTTAAGTATAGTGGTGAAAAATCACCATCTTTTAATGAACTATGTTCGTTATATTCTTTTATTAAAGATTTAAAGAACGTTACTAATTCATTATTTTCTTTTCCCCAAGGATAGCATGCACGGTTTTGTGGGTCGAAATAGCCTTCAAGGCCTGCTTCGTCTCCGTAGTATATGCAAGGAACCCCTGGCAGGTAAAATAGCAGGGCGTATAGCATTCTAAGCATATCATCGTTTGAATCAAGAACTGTTAAAAGTCTTACTCTATCGTGGCTACTCAGTAGATTCATAGTTGAGTAAAGAATTTCTTTAGGATAATTCTCATATAAACTCATAAATCTTTTTATTGTTGTGAATGCATCACATTTATATTCAGCAAAATCCAATAGGATGGTTCTAAGCGGATAGTTCATAATACTATCAAGTTCTTCACCCATTAAATACTTGCGCTTTTCGCCATGACTGAATTTATTAGACGCATCTTCCCAAACTTCACCAATAAGAATTGAATCGGAATTAGATTCTTTGATTCTCGTTCTTATGTGCTTAATAAATTCATCAGGAAGCTCATCGGCAACATCAAGCCTGAACCCACTTGCACCAAGGCTAATCCATTTATCAATTACGCCACCGTCGCCGCAAATATAATTAAGATAACTTGGTGATAACTCATTTACTTCAGGGAGATCTTTTACACCCCACCAGTAAACATTGTTTCCATTTTCATCTTTTTTAAACCATTCTTGATATTTTTCTTCTTCGAAATACTTGCTATGTCTTCCAACATGAGAAAATACACCATCAAGTATTATATGCATATTGCGTTTCTTTGCTTCGCTACATAAAGACATATAAGATTCTTCATCACCAAGTAAAGGGTCGATTTGCATGTAATCAGATGTATCATATCTATGGTTAGAATTTGCTTTGAATATCGGGTTTAAATATATAGTGCTAATTCCAAGGTCTTGAAGATAATCTAATTTTTCTTCGATACCCTTAAGAGTTCCTCCATAAAACGTCCAGTCAATAACGTTTCCTTGTTCATCCTTAATATAAGATGGGGTAGAGTACCAATCATCAACTATATGTCTTTGTGCAATGCTTTCTCTTGATTCAAAATCAGAACCCTTGTTGAATCTGTCAGGGAAGATTTGATACATAACCGAATCTTTAAACCATTTTGCATTTTGAATTGGTTTATATACAGTTATTTGGAATGATTCAGGGTTTTCTCTATATTCTTGCCCAATTCCTCCAAGTTTATTTGAAGGGGCACCATAAAGACAAGTGTCTCCGCTTGGATAATAAATAATAAAGTAATACCAAACTAAAGTGCCGTAATCTGGCATCTTAATATTTACGCTAAAATCATCGCCTTCTTCGCGATGCATTTCATAGCGATATTCTCCGTTTTCTTCAGTCCAGGTTCTTAAGACAGATCCGCAGGCATAATCTGCATTAACTGTAATCTTAACCTCTGAGGAAACTGGGACTGCCCCAAAAGGACTTTTACATTCTAAATCTTGAGAATTGTGATAAATCATTACTTTCCAGCTATTTTTCTATATAGCTTACGATATTGTTTTGCTGAACTTCTCCATGAATAATCTTTTTTCATGGCTTGCTTTTGCATCTTTAGCCAATCTTTTGGCCTGTCATACCAAACCATCAGTGAATTATCAATTGTACTTAATAATTCGTGTGCATTAAAGTTTGCGAATGAAAATCCTGTACCGCTTCCGGTATATTCATTATATGGTGCGACACTATCTTTTAAGCCGCCGGTTTCACGAACGATAGGAAGTGTTCCATATCTCATGGCCATCATTTGTGTTAAACCGCATGGCTCAAATCTTGATGGAACAAGAAGCGCATCAGAAGCTGCATATAAAACATTTGAAAGCTTTGCATCAAATTTCATAAGTGCAGCAACTTTCTTTGGATTATTATTTGCATACCATGTGAATGCTTCTTCGTATTTCTGATCACCAACACCTAAAATAACAAGCTGCATTTTTCTTTCCATTAACTGTGGAAGTATATATGTTACAAGATCTAAGCCTTTTTGTTCTGTTAATCTGCTGATGATGGTATACATTGGAATTGTTTCATCAACTTCAAGACCTAATTCTTCTTGCAGCTTTAATTTATTTTTCTTTTTATTTTGAATAGTCTTATCAGAGAAATGGAATTCAATATTTTTATCGTATAATGGGTCGAATTCTTTATAATCGATACCATTCAAAATTCCAACAAGGCTTGCACGTCTCGCATTGAAAAGACCATCCATGTGTTCGCCATAATATGGAGTGCAGATTTCTTTGGCATAAGAAGGGGATACTGTTGTAAGCATGTCGCTGTAACGAAGTGCGCCCTGCATAAAGTTTACTGCATCGCCCATTTTTATTTGGCTTTCTGCCGGAGTCCCTGCTAAACCTAAAATGTTTCCAATCATATCAGCAGAGAACATACCTTGGAACTTGAGATTGTGAATTGTAAATATGGTTTTGATTTGATCAAATCCCGGTACTTGCATATATTGTTCTCTAAGGAAAACCGGTGTGAGGGCAGTATGCCAATCGTTGCAGTGAAGAACATCTGGAATAAATCCATTCATATGTTCAATACTTTCAAGTACTGCTTTTGAGAAGAATGCGATTCTTTCTCCATCATCAAATTCACCGTAAACCTTTGGTCTGTTAAAATAAAATTCGTTGTCAACGAAATAGTATCTTACTCCGCTAAATTTTAATTCAAAAAGACCGCAATACTGGTTTCTCCAGCCAAGTGGAACAGTAAAGCTCTCGATAAATTGCATTTTATCGACATACTTTTGTGGAATAGTAGAAAGCTTAGGCAGAATAACTCTAATGTCATAGTTGTCTGATGCAACATAACGTGGAAGAGAACCTGCAACATCGCCAAGACCACCACTTTTATAAAATGGATCTGCTTCGAAAGCTGCTAATAATATTTTTACTTGTGATTTCTTTGTATTCATTAGATTATTGTATTCTTCTTAATAACTACTGGATTATCTGCACTACCTTCAATATGTGTTTTACGTCCAATATGAACATATTTGTCACAAATAGCATTGATAACAGTTGCATCTGCTTCAATTACGTTTTGCTGCATAATGATAGCATCTTTAACTACAGCACCTTTTTTAATAGTAGTTCTTCTGAAAATAATTGAATTTTCGACTGTGCCTTCAATAATGCAACCTGCAGCAACAAGAGATTTCTTTACAGAAGCGCTTGGTTTGTAAATAGTAGGGCTCTCATCAGAAATCTTTGTTTGAATGATATTATCTTGTTCAAACAATTCAGTACGAACTTCATGATCAAGAAGGTCTCTGCTTACTTTCTTGTAATCAGCAATGGTTTCGATTATTCCGCAATAGCAAGGGCATTCGTACGCATTAATTTCATACTTTTCTGCATTGTTTGTGATAACTTCCATAATGTCTTCATTATCTAATGCTTTGTACCAATCAATGAAGTCAAGTAAGAAGTTTCTGTTAATAATTAAATAACCATTAAAGAGTTTAGTGAGTTTGCTTTCGCCGCGTTCAAGCTTGGTTACTCTGTTTTTAGCATCGGTTTTAATATATGTTCTATTCTTTTTACCTGCTTCATTAACGTACATCAATGAAATAGGACAACCGCTTTCTGCATGGGCATCAATAAATGGTTTTAAGTCACAGTTCATTACTGCACTTGTATCGCACATTAATACGAAATCAGAGCTTGAACGATCAAGAATTCTGCGGTTTCTAATTAAATCTCTAATTAAGAATCTGCTTGTCTTTTTTCTTTCACCATATACTGTACCTGGTAATACAAATAAACCACCAATCTTTCTATCAAGTTCCCATGGCTTACCAGCTTCGATATGGTCCATGATTGAACGATAGTAATATGGAGTGATTAAACCAACTGTTCTAATATCGCTGTTTGTGAGATTAGAAAGAGGGAAATCAATCAGTCTATATCTTCCACCAAATGGAATAGTAGCAACAGTTCTGCTTTCTGTAAGTGCAAGCAATTCATCGCTTGTATAGTTTGCAGAGATAAGTCCTAAAGTTCTTTTTTTCATTTTCTTACCTCCTAGCTAATAATATCAATTGAATCAGCATTACCAAGTTCTTTGTTTGCCGGAACTTGTGCGCCTTCATTAACGATAGCGTGTTTAATCTTTGTGTTCTTTCCAATGTGGCATTCCGGAAGCAGAATAGAATCTTCAATTTCTGCACCTTCTTCAATTACAACTCCAGAACCTAAGATTGAATTTTTTACTTTTCCACCAACGAAGCAACCATTGCAAACGATTGAACCATTTACTTCGCCTTTGCTTCCAATCTTGTGTGGTGGATACATATTAGAGTTTGAAAATACTCTCATGTCAGGGTCGAAAATATCGAATTCAGGCTTTTCGTCCATCAAATGCATTTGAGCTTCATAATAGCTGTCAACTGTTCCAACATCTTTCCAGAATCCGTCGAAGTGATAAGCTATTAATTTTTTATTTGCTTGTAAAAGCTTTGGAATGATATTTTTACCAAAGTCTTTTTCGGAATCCTTATCTTCGTGATCATCAAGAAGGGCTTGTCTTAATACCGGCCATGAGAAAATGTAAATACCCATTGATGCAAGATTACTTTCTGGCTTTTCTGGTTTCTCGGCAAATTTTACAATTTGTTCTTTCTCATCAACACTCATGATTCCGAAACGACTTGCATCTTCCCAAGGAACTTCCATAACAGATACAGTTAAATCTGCATTGTTTTCTTTGTGAACATCGAGCATCTTGTTATAATCCATCTTATAAAGGTGGTCACCAGAAAGAATAACTACATAATCTGGATTGTAAGAATCAACGAAGTCGATATTGTGATAAATTGCATCGGCTGTTCCATCATACCAAGAGCCACCTTCTTCAGTAGCATATGGTGGAAGAACATGAACTCCGCCATATGCAGAGTCTAAGTCCCATGCTGCGCCTGTTCCTAAATATTTGTTTAAAACAAGAGGGCGGTACTGAATAAGAACACCGACAGTATCAATTCCAGAATTAATACAGTTTGACAATGAAAAGTCGATGATTCTGTACTTTCCTCCGAATGAAACAGCAGGCTTAGCATTGTTCTTTGTTAAGTCATAAAGTCGGCTGCCTTGTCCACCGGCTAGAAGCATTGCTATGCATTCTTTCTTTTTCATTAGCTTCCTCCTTATTATCTATAAATTGTGTTCCAAATATCTTTTGCATATTCTCTAATAGTTCTATCGCTAGAGAAGTAAGCAGATTTTGCAATATTATTTAATGACATCTTTGCCCATCTTTGTCTGTCGTCATATACTGTGCAAAGTTCTCTGTGAGCAGAGATATAACTATCA
The DNA here is from genome assembly GCA_030536235.1 of Bacillota bacterium. Taxonomy (GTDB): domain Bacteria; phylum Bacillota; class Clostridia; order Peptostreptococcales; family Anaerovoracaceae; genus UBA1764. The sequence continues at coordinate 6,559 of JAUNQK010000022.1, read as the reverse complement.
AAATCTTTAAGAACAAAGTATTCATCGTTTTGTTCAATTAATGCATCGTAGATACCCCAGAATTGTTTTCCAGATTTATCAAATGTTCCGTCAACAAGCTGTTCAACAATTGTCTTAATTCTTTCGTCGGAATCCATTGTTGTTCTTGCAGAATATCCACCATGTCTATAAAAGCTTTCTGTTTGATCTGCAGATAAGCCAAAGATCTTCATGTTGTCATCACCAACAAGGTTGTGAATTTCTACATTAGCTCCATCCATTGTTCCTAATGTAACTGCACCATTCATCATGAATTTCATATTGCCTGTGCCGCTTGCTTCTTTTCCGGCAGTTGAAATCTGTTCGCTGATATCAGCAGCAGGGTAGATGAGTTGTGCGTTTGATACACAGAAGTTTTCAATGAAGATAACTTTGATAATCTTGTTAACCTGTGGATCTGAATTTACTAAATCTGCAACACTGCAGATAAATTTAATGCTTTCCTTTGCAAATTCATAACCTGGTGCTGATTTGCCAGCAAAAATAAATGTGCAAGGCTTAATATCTGCATTAGGATTTTCTTTTAACTCGTTGTAAAGCTCGAGAACTTTAAATGCATTAAGAGTTTGTCTCTTATATGCATGCATTCTCTTAACTTGAATATCAAAAATTGATTCAGGGTCAATGTCAATATGCTGGGTTTCGTTAATAAATTTTGCGAGTCTAAGTTTGTTAGCTTTTTTAACAGCATTTAATTTATCAAGGAAAGCTGAATCATTTTCAAATTGTGTTAAGCCTTCAATTAATTTAAAATCTGTTTTCCATGCATCAGAACCAAGACCTTCTGTAATTAAGTTAGAAAGATCTGGGTTTGCCTGCATTAAGAAACGTCTTTGAGAAATTCCGTTTGTTTTGTTGTTAAATAATTCTGGAGTCATCTTATAAAATTCATTAAATAATGAATCTTTTAAGATTTGTGTGTGAAGGGCAGCAACACCGTTTACTGAATGTGATCCAATAATTGAGAGCTGAGCCATTCTTACTTCGCCGTTATGGAAAATTTCAGTTGCCTGAACCATCTGTTGCCAGTCACCCGGAACATTGTGAAGTGATTCAACCCATCTGCGGTTGATTTCTTCGATAATCATATAGATTCTTGGAAGAAGTGTTCTAAGCATATGCTGTGGCCACTTTTCAAGAGCTTCTGGTAAAACTGTATGGTTAGTAAATGAAATTACATTCTTTGTGATATTCCAAGCATCGTCCCATTCGAGATTATAATCATCGATGAATCTTCTCATTAATTCTGGAACTGCAAGTGCAGGGTGTGTATCATTTGTATGAATAGAAACATGCTGAGGCATTTCGTCCCATGCGTTGTCGCCATATGTTTCAATATATTTCTTTAAGATAGATTCAATGCCTGCTGCAACAAGTAAGTATTCTTGTTTGATTCGTAGTATTTTTCCTGATTCCTGATTATCGTTAGGATAGAGAATACATGTTAAAGCATCAATGTCTGCACGCTGTTTCATAGCTTGTGCGTAGTTGCCACGATTAAATGCATCCATGTTTACTGTTTCTGCAACAGGAACAGCTCTCCAAAGCCTAAGGTTGTTAACATCTTTGTTTTGCCAGCCTACAATTGGTACATCATATGGAACTGCCAAAATGGAATCATAATTGATATGTGAAAAGCTTAATTTGCCGTTTTCAAAGCTCTTAACAATTTCTCCTCCGAATTTAACTTCAACAGCTTCGTTTGATTTTTTTATTTCCCAAGGATATCCATTACAAAGCCAATCATCAGGTTCTTCAATCTGATATCCATTTTCGATTCTTTGGCGGAATAAACCAAATCTAAATCTCAATCCCATTCCGATACCAGGAACTCCGATTGCTGCCATTGAATCGAGGAAACAAGCAGCAAGTCTTCCTAAGCCGCCATTACCAAGACCTGGGTCTTGTTCACATTTAAAGAGATTGTTGATGTCAATGTTCATCTCGCCTAATGCAGACTTGACTTCATCAAGAACCCCAAGGTTAAGTAAATAATTCTCAAGCAATCTTCCAATAAGGAATTCCATTGAGAAATAGTAAATCTTCTTTTGCTTATATTCTTTATGTCTTAAACTTGTTTCAGCTCTTGTAGCTGATGTGTACTGAACTACTAATCTTGATAATGCGTCGTATAACTCTGCATCAGTGCAATCTTTTACTTCTTTTTCGCACTGTTCTTCAATAATTCTTTCAAATTCCTGCTTAAATTTTTCTTTGTTGAATTCTGTCATTTACTTACTCGCTTTCTTTAGTATTACACCGCCAAGGGCAGGTATTTTTATTTTTATTGAATATGGTTTTCCGTGATATGGAATCTTTTCTGCCTTAATGCTTATTTCATTAAGATGACCGTTTCCGCCATATTCTTGATTGTCTGAATTGAATATTTCTTTGTATGTGCCGCGTTTTAAAACGCCAATGCGATATTCATCGTATTGATTAATTCCAAAATTAAGGACAGTAATTAAATTTACTTTATCTGCTTCATCTTTTCTAATGTAGCTGATTATATTTTGCGTTTTATTGTCGGCATCAATCCACTCAAAGCCTTTCCAGTCATGATCACATTCCCATAGAGCATGTTCTTTTTTATATAGTTTATTTAAGGCTTTAATAAAGTTTTGATGTTTCTTATGATGCTCAAATTGATCGACTAAGAAGAACTCAAGACCTTCATAATATCTCCATTCAATGAACTGCCCAAATTCATTTCCCATGAAATTTAGCTTTGCGCCAGGATGTGTCATTTGATATAGAGCTAAAGTTCTAAGACCAGCAAATTGTCTCCAGGTATCACCAGGCATCCGGCCAATAAGTGAACATTTTCCATGAACTACTTCATCATGCGAGAATGGCAAAATGAAATTCTCACTATAAGTGTACATCATTGAGAATGTTAATAGATCGTGGCAGTTATCTCTGTAAGGGAAATCTGCACTAACATAATTTAATGTATCATGCATCCAACCCATATCCCATTTGTAATGAAAACCTAGTCCGCCAGCTTCTGGAGGGTAGGTTACCATAGGCCATGATGTTGATTCTTCTGCAATCATCATTACTCCAGGGCAGTTTTCTCCAACTACCTTTGATAATTCTTTAAAGAATTCAATTGCTTCAAGATTGCCTTCATCGCCATATTTATTGAATTTCTTTTGCTTAGGATTATCGATTCCGAAGTTAAGATAAAGTATTGATGAAACTCCATCAACTCTAATTCCGTCTGCATGGAATTCTTTTAGCCAAAACATTGCATTAGAGAAAAGGAAGCTTCTAACTTCTGGCCTGCCAAAATCGAATTTTCCTGTACCCCAATTTGGATGAATAGAATCTTCGTAAAGCATATCGCCGTTGAATTTTGCAAGGCCGTGCTCGTCAAGACAGAAATGCCCGGCAGCCCAATCTAAAATAACGCCAATTCCAGCTTTATGTGCTTTGTCAATTAAGTACATTAAATCTTCTGGTTTTCCAAATCTTGAAGTTGCAGCAAAGTATCCGGTTGTTTGATATCCCCAAGAACCATCGAAAGGATATTCCATGATAGGAAGAATTTCGATGTGGGTATATCCCATATCCTTTACATAAGAAATTAACTCTTTCGCATATTGTCTATATGTGTAGTAGTTGTTTTCTTTATCTTCAATTTTGTCTTGGCGTTTCCAAGAACCAAGATGAACCTCGTAAATGTTCTTTGGTTCTTTAAAGTGATTAGAGTTATTTCTTTTTTCGACCCAGGCATCGTCTTTCCACTCATAATTTAGTTCGTGGACTATTGATGCGGTGTTAGGACGTTTTTCTGCATAGACTGCATAAGGGTCTGCTTTTAATGGAAGCTTATTTCCCTTAGCATCAGTGATGGAATATTTATAGGTTTTGCCGTTTAAGTTTTTATTTACAAAAACAGTCCAAATACCTGAATTTCCAATTGGTTCAAGCTTGTACTCTGAATTTTCTTTCCATTTTGAAAAGCTACCAACAGCATATACTGATTTAGCACCCGGAACCCAGACTGTGAAACGAGTTCCGCCGTTTTCTAAATGAGAACCGAAGAGTTCATAAGCTTGATAATATTTACCCTCATTAAAGAGGTATACGTTTTTTTCGTTTACTTTGTTTTCCATAATATATATACCAAAAATATTATAACACTAAGTGCCTAAAATTTGTTGACTTTAACCCCTAAAAGGTCTATATTTATTTAAGGTGTTAGCACTCTTTATTTATGAGTGCTAACAAGAAAGAAAGATAATTATGGATTTAAATGAACGAAAACTACAGATTTTGCAAGCTATTATTGCAGATTTCATTTCTACGGGCGAACCTGTAGGTAGCAGAACATTGTCCAAGAGCCATGACATGGGTATTTCTCCGGCAACAATCAGAAATGAAATGTCAGATCTTGAAGAAATGGGTTACTTAACTCATCCTCATACTTCTGCTGGCAGAGTTCCATCTGATAAGGCATATCGTTTGTATGTCGATCAGTTTATGGACACCAGTGATTTGCCAGAAGAACGTAGAGCTGCTATTAAAGATAAGCTCGCTGAAACTCGAAATGAATTAGACAGCACTATAGAGCATGCTGCTGAGCTTCTTTCGGAAATGACAAATATGACATCCTTTGCCATTACGCCAAGAATGAATGAAAACAAATTAAAATACATTCAGTTCTTGCCGGTAGATGAAAGAACAGTGGTATTAATGCTTGTTTCTGAAAAGGGAAAAGTTTTAAACAAGGCGATTAGACTTAATCAAGCTTATACAGAAGAAAACTTAGAGCTTATGTCAAAAGTTATGACACATAACTATAAAGACAAAACAATAAGTTCTGTAATGGCTGCTGACATCATAAAGGATTTTGAAAACGACATGGGTTCGTTAGCATCGCTTGCTGGTGATGTTGTTCCAAGCTTTATGAAGACTCTTGAAAAGATGCTTGATGTAGATCTTTATATGAACGGTTATTCAAATGTATTTGAACTTCCGGAATATATAGATGATATTGAAAAGAGTAAAAGTTTCTTGCAGCTTCTTGAAAACAAAGATCATCTTAAAGATGTAATTGTTAATCGAGATGAAGGTTTGGTAATTACCATTGGTGATGAAAACTCAGATGACATGCAAGATGTATCACTGATTACTGCAGACTATAAAGTTAACGGTAAGTTAGTTGGTAAGCTTGGTGTAATTGGGCCTAAGAGAATGAAATATGGTGAGATAAGTTCTGTTATCAAATATATTTCTGAAAATATTAGTGAAACATTTGAAATAAAGGAGCCTGAAAAGTAATGACCGAAGAAAAAATAAAAGAAGAAGTTGCAGAAGAAATTAAAGATGAAGTAAAAGAAGAACCGGTTACTGAAGAAATTCCGCAAGAAGAGAAAAAAGAAGACGAAGATCTTCAGGCAAGATTCTTGAGATTATCTGCAGACTTCCAAAATTTTAGAAGAAGAAGCGAAGCAGAAAAATCTGATATTTATGCTTATGCTAACGAGAAAATATTGCTTCAGGTTCTTGAGGTAATAGATAACTTCGAAAGAGCAATGGATGCCGCCCCTGCAGATGATAAATTTGCAGAAGGTATGGAATTAATTCTTAAACAACTTATCGGAATACTTGATAAGAATAATGTAAAAGAAATCGAAGCTTTAGATAAACCGTTTGACCCAGCATTTCATAATGCTGTGATGACAGAAAATGTCGAAGGCAAAGATTCTGGAATTGTTACAAAAGTCCTTCAAAAAGGATATTTATTAAATACAAAAGTTATTAGACCATCAATGGTTGTAGTATCTGAATAGAAAGAGGTATAACAATGGGAAAAGTAATTGGAATCGATTTAGGAACAACAAACTCATGTGTTTCTGTACTTGAAGGCGGACAGCCTACAGTAATTGCAAACGCAGAAGGAAATAGAACAACTCCATCAGTAGTAGGCTTTACAAAAGCTGGCGAAAGATTAGTTGGTGAAACAGCTAAGAGACAAGCAATCACAAACCCTGATAGAACAATTTCATCTATCAAGAGACATATGGGTGATAGCTATAATGTTAACATTGATGGAAAAGACTATACACCTCAGGATATTTCTGCAATGATTCTTTCAAAACTTAAGACTGATGCAGAAAGTTATCTTGGTGAAAAGGTTACAGAAGCAGTTATTACTGTTCCTGCATACTTTAGCGATGCACAAAAGCAAGCAACAAAAGACGCTGGTACAATTGCAGGCCTTGATGTTAAGAGAATTGTAAACGAACCAACAGCTGCTGCATTTGCTTATGGTCTTGATAAGGAAGATGGAAACCAGAAGATTATGGTATACGACCTTGGTGGTGGTACATTCGATGTTTCCATTCTTGATATTGGCGATGGTGTTTTCGAAGTTCTTGCAACAAACGGCGATACAATGCTTGGTGGCGATGACTTTGATAATGCTCTTATGAATTTCATGGCAGATCAGTTTGCAAAAGAAAACGGTGTTGATCTTCGTGCAGACAAGATGTCACTTCAAAGACTTAAA
>JAUNQK010000081.1 GCA_030536235.1 Bacillota bacterium | reverse complement strand
AGCTAATAAAAACGCCACTTACATTGTTAATAATGATATTTGTACTGATGGTTATGTATATATGAATGGTTTAGGTTTTGGTCATGGCATTGGAATGTCACAAACAGGTGCATATGCAATGGCTAAAGTTGGTTATTCCTATAAAGATATTCTTCTTCAGTACTACAAAGGTATAGATATTGTTGAAGCGAAAGATGTGTTCTAAATGAATGTTTCAGATTTTGATTATGAACTTCCAGAAGAATTAATTGCTCAAGAACCAAGTGAAGTTAGAGATGAATGTCGTTTACTTGTTCTTCATAGGTCTAATAATACACTTGAGCATAAAAAATTCTATAATATAATCGATTATTTAAACCCAGGCGATTGTTTAGTTCTTAATGATTCTAAAGTAATTCCGGCAAGAATTTTCGGAATTAAAGAAGGAACTGGTGCAAATATTGAATTTTTACTTTCAAAGAAAATTGAAGGTGATAAATGGGAAACTCTTGTTAGACCAGGCAGAAGACTTCACGAAGGTGATGTTGTAAATTTTGGCGACGGAAAATTAAAAGCAACAATTCTTGGCAATGGAGATGAAGGTACCAGAATTGTAAAGTTCGATTATGATGGAATCTTTATGGAAATTTTAGAAGAGCTTGGTTCTATGCCACTCCCACCATATATTGAACGCGAAGCAGATGAACATGATAAAGATCGATATCAAAATGTTTATGCTAAGAATGAAGGTTCTGTTGCTTGTGCAACTGCCGGGCTTCATTGGACACCAGAATTATTAGAGAAAGCAAAATCTAAGGGTGTAAAAATTGCTTATGTAACTCTTCATGTTGGAATTGGTACTTTTAGACCAGTAAAAGTTGATAAGGTTGAAGAGCATCATATGCATTTTGAAGAATATACTGTTACAAAAGAAGCAGCTGATATTATTAATGAAGCGCGTAAAAATGGTGGCCGCATAATTTCTGTTGGAACAACTGCTTGCAGAACTATGGAAAGCTGTAGCAATGATGATGGAACTATTCGTGCTGAATCTGGTTCTACCGGTATTTTTATTTATCCAGGTTATAAGTTTAAGATTGTTGATGCACTTATTACTAATTTCCATTTACCAAAATCAACTTTATTAATGTTAGTATCTGCTTTATATAACAGAGATTCCATGATTAAAGCTTATGAAGAGGCTGTAAAAGAAAAGTATCACTTCTTTAGTTATGGTGATGCTATGTTTATTGAATAATATGAAACACGCAGTAACATTTGATCTTAAAAAAACAGATACTAGAACAAAAGCAAGACGTGGAGTTGTTCATACTCCTCATGGCTCTTTTGAAACGCCTGTATTTATGCCTGTTGGCACCCAAGCAACTGTAAAAGCTATGAAGCCTGAAGATGTTGCAAAGCTCGGCCATGAAGGTGCAAATATAATTCTATCAAATACATATCATTTATATTTAAGACCAGGCCATGAACTTATTAAAAAGGCTGGAGGCCTTCATAAGTTTATGAATTGGAATGGTGCTATATTAACTGATTCTGGCGGATTTCAAGTTTTTTCGCTTGGTAAAATGAGAAAAATAACTGAAGAAGGCGTTAAGTTCCAAAGTTATATCGATGGAAGTTATCATATGTTTACTCCGGAAAAATCTATGGAAGTTCAAGAAGCTTTAGGTAGTGATATTATAATGGCTTTTGACGAATGTGCTCCTTACCCAGCTGAAAGAAAATATGTAGAAAAAAGTTTAGAGCTTACTACTCGTTGGCTAAAACGTTGCAAGGAATATCACAAAAATGTTGAACAGCAGAGTCTTTTTGGAATTATGCAAGGTGGTACTTATAAAGATTTAAGAAAACGTTCTGCAGAGCAAATTGTTGATTTAGATTTACCCGGATATGCTATTGGAGGTTTATCTGTTGGTGAACCAAAAGAGCTTATGTATGAAGTTTTAGACGATTGTGTAGGCTATTTACCATCTGATCGACCAAGATATTTAATGGGAGTAGGTAGCCCAGATTGTCTCTTTGAAGGGGTAGAACGCGGAATTGATATGTTTGATTGTGTCCTTCCTACAAGAGTTGCAAGACACGGGCTTGCTTTTACAAGCCATGGAAAGGTAAATATTAAGAATGCTAAACATACAGAAGATTTTGGTCCATTAGACCCTGAATGTGATTGTTATGTTTGCAAACATTACAGCAAAGCATATTTACGAAGCTTATTTATTAATAACGAGATGCTTTCTTCTATGCTTTTATCAGAACATAACCTTCATTTTTTAGTTTCGACAATGGAAAACATTAGACATGCTATTGATGAAGACAGATTCCTTGAATATAAAAAAGAATTTTACGATAAATATGGCCAATTCTAAAGAAAAATGTCCTAAATTTGATGTTTGCGGAGGCTGCACATATCAAGAAATAGACTATAACGAGCAACTTAATATTAAATTAGCAAATGCAAAGGCAAGTTTAATTGAAAATGGTATAGATGATTCAATTTTAAGAGAAATTGTTCCAAGCCCATCAATTTATAACTACAGAAATAAAATGGAATATACTTTTGGCGATGAAGTGATAGGCGGGCCTATGAATCTTGGAATGCATAAGCTTGGCAGTTATATTTCAATAATTGATTGTGGACAGTGCCAACTTGTTCCTGAAGATTTTAATACAATTCTTAATTTAACAAAAGAATGGTGCATTTCTAAAGGTTATAACTTTTATCATAAGAAAAGACATGATGGCCTGCTTCGAAGTTTAATCATTAGAAAAGGTTTTAGAACCGATGAATTGCTTATTAATATCGTTACAAGCAGCGAAATTGAGTTTGCTGAAGAAGAATACAAGAATTTGTTATTGTCAACCTCTTTAGATTCTCATATCGTTGGCATTTTACATACGATTAATGATAATGTGGCAGATGCTTTAGTTGTTGATGATTGCCGAATTCTTTATGGACAAGATTATTACACTGAAGAAATACTTGGTTTAAAGTTTAAAGTAGGGGCTTTTAGCTTTTTCCAAAGCAATGTAGTTGCAGCTGAAAGGCTTTATAAAGAAGCATTGGCTTTACTTCCCGGCCTTGAAGGAAAGATAGTTTACGATCTTTATTGCGGAACAGGAACCATTTCACAAGCAATGGCTCTTAAAGCTAAGAAGGTTTTTGGTGTAGAAATTGTCGAAGATGCAGTAAATTCCGCAAAAAATAATGCTGAAATTAACCATCTTGATAATTGCGACTTTATTTGTGGTGATGTTCTTAAGGTTTTAGATGATATTTCTGAAAAACCTGATGTTATCGTCGTAGACCCTCCAAGGGCAGGAATTCACCCAAAAGCAATGAAAAAAATATGTAATTATGATATTCCGGAAATATTATATATTTCATGTAATCCAAAGACTTTGGCTATAAATTTGGCTCAGGCAGCTGAATATGGGTATAAATCAGTGAGCATGAAATGCTTTGACAATTTTGCTTTTACCAAGCATACAGAAGCAATTTGTGTCTTAAAAAAATTGTAAAAAACACTTGCAAATAACAGTTTTTATAGATATAATTTGTAGGTACGAAATTTATGGGCTTTGCCCGTTTACATTAAATAGCCCTGCACAGGGTAAGAAGGAGGTGCAGATTTATGTCAAAGAAGTGCGCAATTTGCGGAAAGGGTCAGGTATCCGGAAATAATGTTTCACACTCAAATAGACACACAAGAAGAAAGTGGAATGCTAATATTCAGTCTGTAAGAGTAGAAGAAAATGGTACAGTATCCAGAATCAATGTATGCACAAGATGCATCAGATCCGGAAAAGTATCCCGTGCAATGTAATTAATAATTAAGAAAAACAGGCCAAGGCCTGTTTTTTTATTATATAATAACTATATGT
>JAUNQK010000080.1:2046-3899 GCA_030536235.1 Bacillota bacterium | reverse complement strand
CGACGCCGGCTAAACGAGCCATATAGTTTACCTCCTATACTGCAACTATAAAATATATAATTTACATTCCGTATAAGCTCTTACCTCCCCAAGAAGTACTTGTAGGCCGAGCCGCCGGAATACAGTTAACGATTAACCCTGAACCTGTTTGTGCTTAGGATTTTCGCAAATTACCATAACCTTACCGCGACGCTTAATAACTTTGCATTTTTCGCAGATAGGCTTTACTGATGCTCTTACTTTCATTTATTTATCCCTCCATGTAATTCTTCCGCGGCCCAAGTCATATGGACTGAGCTCCATCTTTACCTTGTCGCCTGGAAGTATGCGGATAAAATTCATCCTCATCTTACCAGATATTGTTGCGAGAACAACGAAGTCGTTCTCAAGCTTAACTTTGAACATTGCATTTGGAAGTGCTTCCAAAACTGTTCCCATTACTTCAATGCTATCTTTTTTAGCCATTTAGTAATTCTCCTTTACTTAGTGAGCAAAATTGGATCACCATCTGTAATTACGATAGTGTTTTCGTAGTGAGCTGCATAGCCGCCATCTTTTGTAACAGCTGTCCATCCATCAGGAAGAACTCTGACTGCATAGTCTCCTGTTGCAATCATTGGTTCAACAGCAATTACCATTCCTGGTACTAGCTGAACACCATGACCGGCTTTGCCGTAGTTAGGAACCATAGGGTCTTCGTGCATTTCGCGTCCAACGCCATGTCCGACATAATCTCTAATTACTGAGAAACCTTGAGACTCAACTTCTTCTTGAATCGCATGAGAGATATCGCCAAGGCGATTACCTTTTCTTGCAAAGAAGAGGCCTGCATTAAAACCGTCTTCTGCGGCTTTAATTAGCTGCGCATGTTTCTCAGAAACTTTGCCCACTGGATATGTTCTTGCAGCATCTGAATAGAATCCCTTGTATATCGTACCTAAGTCTACGCTTACGATATCCCCTTCCATTAAGATTCTCTTTTTGGAAGGGATACCGTGAACAACTTCTTCGTTAAGCGATACACAAGCACAAGCGGGATACCCGCTGTATCCTTTAAATGCTGGCTTCATACCTGCTTTGAGGATGTATTCCTCAACATAATCATCTATATCTTTTGTGGACATTCCTGGCTTAATAATGTCAGCAAGATTATTTAGCATTTCCTTTGTAGGAACTGCAGCTTGCCTCATAAGCTCAATTTCCTCAGCAGATTTTATTATGATCATGTTTTACTCTCCCAAAGCTTCGCAGATATCTGCGAATACTTTGTCCATTGCCTGATCTCCATTAATGGATTTCAGAATACCTGTATTTGTGTAGTATGTTGTAAGCACTGCTGTCTGCTCTGCATAAACCTTAAGTCTATTCTTAACAGTTTCTTCAGCATCATCAGCGCGCTGATAAACTTCTCCACCACATACATCGCAAACACCTTCAACTTTTGTAGGTTTATTTACAACGTGGTAAGGCTGTCCGCATGCTCTGCAAACTCTTCTGCCTGCAGCACGTGGAAGAAGTACTTCATCTGGAACCTGAATATCGATTACACAGTCAAGTCCTTCGCCTTTTGACTTTAAGAAGCTGTCAAAGTGCTCTGCCTGGAATTGTGTTCTTGGGAATCCATCAAGCAGATATCCATTTTTGCAATCTTCTTTTGAAACTCTGTCTTCAACAAGATTGCAAGTAAGTTCATCTGGAACAAGGTTTCCCCCATCCATGTATTCCTTAGCTTTCTTTCCAAGCTCTGTTCCGTTCTTAATGTTTTCACGGAAGATGTCGCCTGTAGAAATGTGAACAATGTTATACTTTTCTGCTATTCCAGAAGCCTGAGTTCCTTTACCTGCTCCTGGAGG
>JAUNQK010000080.1:0-1946 GCA_030536235.1 Bacillota bacterium | reverse complement strand
TGATAGTTTCTCATCTGCATCTGTGTTTCCAGTGCACGTACTGTATCAAGTGCTACACCAACTGCAATGATTAAGGATGTTCCACCGAAACCAATTGCAAGTGCTGTCCAGTGCTGGAGCAGTGTAGGCATTGCAGCTACGATTGCAAGGAAGATAGCACTTACGAGGTCTAATCTGATTGCAACTTTGTGAATGTAATCGGATGTAGCTTTACCTGGTCTGATGCCTGGGATGAAGCCACCGTTGCTCTTCATGTTGTCTGCAATTTCAACTGGGTTGAAACTGATTGAACCATAGAAGTAAGTGAATGCAAATATTAATACCATGTCGAGGATGAAATAGATCCAGAATCCTGGATTACCCTGTGTTGACAGATATTTTTGTACAAATGCTGCGAAGCCTCCGTTAGGTGCCATGTAAGCAATTGTTGCTGGAAGCTGCAGAAGTGATACTGCGAAAATTACAGGAATAACGCCAGCCTGGTTTACCTTGATAGGAATATTTGTGGACTGGCCACCGTACATTTTGCGGCCAACTACTCTCTTAGCATACTGTACAGGAATCTTTCTTGTACCTTCTTGTACAAGTACGATACCCATAGTTACTGCGATAGCAAATATGCAGAAGAGGATAATTGAAATCCAGCTATATGTACCAGCGATAGCTCCTCTAATTGTTGTTCTTACTGTGGTTGGTACTCTGGAAACAATACCTGCGAAGATGAGCAGGGAAATTCCGTTGCCAACGCCCTTTTCGTCAATCTTTTCGCCAAGCCACATAAGGAATGCGGTACCAGCGATGAGAATAAGAACGATTACGATCTTTACGAATACATCATTTGTTGTAAGTACACTATTGAAGAGACCGAATGTATAACCAACAGCCTGAATTAATGCAAGTGCAACTGTGATATATCTTGTGTAAGCAGCAATCTTTCTTCTTCCTTCTTCTCCTTCTTGTGCGAGTCTTTCAAGAGCAGGAATCGCAATAGTTAAAAGTTGAAGGATGATGGACGATGTAATGTAAGGTGTGATACTTAAAGCAAAAATTGTGAAGTTGCTGAAAGATCCACCACTGAACAGGTCAAAGAGTCCAAACAAACCTGATGTATTAGCATCGAACATTGTTGTAAGAAGTTCTCTGTTAATATAAGGAACAGGGATGTTGGAACCAATTCTGAAAATGATAAGCATAACGATTGTGAAAATCATTTTCTTTCTCATTTCAGGAATTCTCCAAGCCTGGACAACCGTCTGAATCATGCCCATTAATATACCTCTGCCTTTCCGCCAGCAGCCTCAATTTTTTCGAGTGCAGACTTGCTGAACTTGGATGCCTGAACAGTAAGTTTCTTTGTGAGTTCTCCGCCACCTAAAATCTTGATGCCGTCTCCCTGGCCCTTTGCAAGACCAGCGTCGCAGATCATGTCGATTGTAACTGTAGCGCCATCTTCGAAAATGTTGAGTGCACCAACGTTAACACCAACAAATTCTGTTCTCCAATGGTTTGTGAAACCACGCTTTGGGTTTCTTCTGTAAAGAGGCATCTGGCCACCTTCGAAACCGAGACGAACTCCGCCACCGCTTCTAGCTTTTTGACCATTCATTCCTCTGCCAGCTGTGCAACCATTACCAGTTGCTCTGCCTTGACCCTTTCTCTTAGCTGTGAAAGTGGAACCAGCAGGCTTCTTTAATTCATGAAGTTTCATATTATATTACCTCCTGATTACTCTACCTTCAGCAGGTGGCTAACCTTTTCGATTGCGCCACGGGTCTGAGGTGTATCTTCTAATTCTACTACTGAATGAAGTTTGCCAAGTCCGAGAGCTTTAACAACTTTCTTCTGATAAGGAGAAGAACCGATTGTGCTCTTGACTAATTCAATCTTAATCTTTGCCATTTCGAATCCTCCTAACCTAATACTTCTTTCTTGTCGAGGCCACGAGC
>JAUNQK010000021.1 GCA_030536235.1 Bacillota bacterium | reverse complement strand
CGGTAGATATGTATACTGATACCGATGACATCAATCTCATTGCTGCGAACCATGTCGAGACGGTTGTGCTGCTCCGTCGTCATTGTGAGGGCGAAGAGTAATGTGTCATTAGTAAAGGAATAACAAATGAAAAAAGCTAAGATATCAGCTGTTTCGACATTTCATTATTTTAGATTAACATACAGATCTGTACTTTTTCTTGCCGTATTGATTAAATATATTGTGACGAGAATCAACGGCTCGGAGTTTTACTTTTCAGAACATGTTGTAGAAAGCTACGGGTTATTGTTTGGTGTTGTATGGCTAATTTTTATGGTGGAAATGGTTTTGCGATTTTCCCCATCTGTGATTGAAAGCCCGGGGTGCCAGAAGCAGTTTTCTAAAAACTATACACCAACCGGCAGAACCGACGTCGTGCTTCACGATAACAACGCAGCGGTAATAGTTGCCCTTGCCTGGATTGTTTTTAATCTGATTATCGGGGCTTTTTATATGGCCGGTTTTTTGGACGATGGCATTATGCTGCTTTTGTGCCTTGCATATTCCGTATGTGACATGATTTGCATTCTCTTTTTCTGTCCGTTTCAGACCTGGTTTTTAAAGAGCAAATGCTGCTGTACATGCAGAATATACAATTGGGACTATGCCATGATGTTTACGCCGCTATTTTTCTTAAAAAGCTGGTATACATGGTCACTTCTTGCTGCGGCAATATGCCTTCTCGCTCGCTGGGAGATAACAGTATGGCTTTTCCCGGAGAGATTCTCAGAAAATACGAATCAGTATCTTAACTGCGAAAATTGCTCGGAAAGACTCTGCGCGCATAAGAAGCAGCTAGCAAGATTTCGTATATCTCTTACGCAGTATGCGGCCAAAACAATAAACCGAATCTTAAAAAAATAATATGAAAAAATATAATTTTAACTCGACAGTTATTTCGTTTTGGTCAAAGCTAATAGATAAATTTGAAAAAGCATAGATAGAGGTGCTATTTTGAGTGAGATTATTACATTAGAAAATTATGAAGAGAAACGCCGCGAGCTTGTAGATTTAAATTCAAACCTGCAAGGGGTTATTTTGAATGAAAAAGAACAAGCCGTAGATAAGTATCTTGAAAAACTTAAAAAAGCATATGTAGATTCTTGCAATGGCAATGTTCCTTATGACATGCCAACATTATCAGACAAAAATATTCAAGAGAGCGATCTTTATGAATTCTGCGACAAGCTTCCAAAGGGTGCAGACCTTCATGTTCATGACATGGCCTTGCTTCCGGCGCACGAGCTTGTAGAATTGCTTTTAACTTGCCCTGAAATGTATATTAATAGCGACAGAAAAACCTACGACCTTTGCATTGCAGATTCAAATAATCCGGTAAAAGAAGGTTATATTTCTTTTGCCAGCGCAATTAATAGTGGCTATTATACAAAAGAAGATATTATCTATCACTGGACAACAGAGAGCGCAAAAGATTCCGAAAAAAACATTTGGGATTTTTTCGAATATCTCTTTAATTGTCATGCAGTTTTATCAGATAATAATAGCTTTGCGAAAAAGTATTACGACTATACTTTCCGTTATTATTGCAAACATGGAATTATGCATGTTGAAATTCACAACATGCTTACTATGGGGCTTGATGAAAGCTATGAATATGTAAAAGTAATTCGCCAGGCTTACTATGATGTTAAGAAAGATTATCCTTACTTTACAGCTCGAATTATCGGTGCCGGAGTAAAAGCGGATAATGAAAACATCGATTTTACAAAGCAGTGCTTCGTAAATGCGTCTTATGCTCAAGAGCTTGTAAAAGATGAAAGCGACCCTGCAAACCTGCAAAACTTTGTTATAGGCTTTGACTTAGTTAACGAAGAAGACACAAGCCTTCCATTAAAGGCGTTTGCGCCTATGCTATTAAAAGTTAAAAAGCTTTACCCTGATATGAAGCTTTATATTCATGGCGGAGAAAGTCTTAATGCAAGCAACGAAAATTTAATTGACGCATATCTTCTTGGTGTATCTCGCGTTGGGCATGGATTAAATCTATATCGTTTCCCAGATTTACACGCTCGCTATGCTAAGGCAGAGATTTGTTTAGAGGTTTGCCCAATTAGTAATGAAAGGCTTCAGTACACAACCGATCTTAGAAACCATCAGGCGACCGAATATTTAAGAACAGGGATAGTAATGGCTTTATGCTCTGACGACCCTTCATATATGGAATATAATACTCTTACCGACGATTTCTTTGCAGCAACAGTCTGCTGGGGCCTTAGCCTTGCAGATATGAAGCAATTTGGAATCAATTCCATTATGTATAGCGGCTTAGATGAAACAACTAAACGTAATTCTCTTAGAAGCTATAATGCATTATGGAAAGAATTTATTAATCAGTATTACGAGAAAATATAGAGGCGCTTATGGAAGAATTATTAAAAGCAGTTGAGTACAGCAAGGTTTGGATTGATATGTTTAACCGCGTAAAATATGAAGACGCCTTTAAACAGTATAAAGAAAACTTTGCAGAAAAATTTAAGTATGCAATTAAGAATTGCTGCAGCATTGATAATCTTGCTTTAGATTTTATTAATGCCATCGAAAAGAGTTGGGAAAAAGAAAAGTTCTGGAATAAGAAGTCTGTAAAAATTGATCAAAAAATGGTTATTACAGTTTTCTTAACTCCAATGCTTTTATCGCTTGAAGATGAAAGCTGCCACACTTTGGCAAATGAAATCAACAGAGCTTGGAATAAGAGATTTTCTAATGACACATATTTGGTTGCAGACCATGATGAAATTGTAAGTGGGTTTACAAATTCAATCTTTGGATTAAAAAGATAAGCAATGCCAAAACAAAGAATAGACAAAATATTTTCAAATTTAGGATTATTAAGCCGCAGTGAGTGCAGCAGAGCTGCTAAGTATGGCCACATTGCAGTTAATGGCGAAGTATGTAAAGCTTCTGATGCTAAAGCCGACCCTAACGTTGATGTGATTACGTATAAGGGCCAGCAGATTGATACCAGAAGCTTGGTTTATTATATGTTTAATAAACCTGCAGGGTGCATTACTGCTAATGAAGACAAATACTCTGCTACAATTTTTGATTATATAAAAGACACTCGCACAAATCTTAGCGCGGTTGGAAGGCTTGATAAAGATACCACCGGAATTCTTCTTATTACGAACGACGGAGATATGAATCATAAACTTCTTGCCCCAAGGTATCATGTTCCAAAAACCTACGAGGCGTTGATAAATGGCAGGCTTTTAGAAAGTGATATTAAATTTTTTGAGCGCGGTGTAGATATTGGTGATGAAAAACCTACGCTTCCGGCCAAATGTAAAGTATTAAAAGAAAACGAAGATGGAACGTCTCTTGCAGAACTAGTTATTTATGAAGGGCGTTTTCATCAAGTAAAAAGAATGTTCGAGGCTATAGGAAAACCTGTAATTAAGCTTCACAGAAGAAACTTTGGCCCATTAGAGCTTGACGAAAGTTTAGAAGAGGGCAAATATAGAGAGCTTACAAAAGAAGAATTAGAAAAAATAAAAAATTGCTTCGCTTAAGTGCGAAGCAATCTATTTTTTTAATTATTAGCGCTGAACTCTGCCAGATGCATCGCCGCCAGCAAGTTTTTCAACTTCTGAAACAGAAACTCTGTTAAAGTCTCCTTCAACTGAATGCTTAAGTGCAGATGCAGCAACTGCGAAATCAATTGCTTTTTGTGTATCATATCCATTGAGCAGTGAGTAGATAAGACCGCCACCAAAGCTGTCTCCACCGCCTACGCGGTCGACAATGTGAAGGTGATATGATTTAGAGAAGCAATAGTTTTCACCGTCGAATAACATTCCGGCCCAATCATTATCACTTGCCGAAATAGAAGTTCTAAGTGTAATAGCAACCTTTTCAAACCCGAATTTATCTTTAAGCTGCTTAGCTACGCTCTTGTAACCTTCCTGATTTAATTTTCCGCCGTAAATATCTGTGCCTTCTGCTTCGATACCGAATACGTCTTTTGCATCTTCTTCGTTTGAAATGCAGACGTCAACGTACTGGCAAAGATCTGTCATTGCAGCGCGAGCTTCGTCTCTTGTCCAAAGCTTACCTCTGTAGTTAAGGTCGCAAGAAACTTTAACGCCAAGCTTATGAGCAGCAATGCAAGCATCTTTGCAAGCTTCAACCATGTTAGGGCCAAGGGCTGGTGTGATGCCTGTGAAGTGGAACCAATCTGCGCCTGCTAAAATCTTTTCCCAGTCAAAGTCTTTTGGGTCGGCTTCTTGGATTGCAGAATGCGCTCTATCATAGATACAAACTGAACCTCTTTGTGAAGCACCTTTTTCGAGGTAGTAAATACCAACGCGGTCTCCGCCTCTTACAATATCTTTTGTATCAACGCCGAAATATCTAAGGGCGTTAACTGCTGCTTGTCCAATTGCATGTGTAGGAAGCTTTGTTACATATGAAGCATCGATTCCATAGTTTGCAAGTGATACTGCAACGTTTGCTTCGCCGCCACCAAATGTTGCTTGAAGTTGATCGTCTTGGAAGAAACGATAATAGCCATTAGGTGCAAGTCTAAGCATTATTTCGCCAAATGTTACAACTCTCATTTTCTTTCTCCTTTATTACTTCATAAGATGAATAGCGAAGCCGCCAAATTCGTCTTTAAAATATACAGTCTTAAGTTTGCCATTGTCATCATATTTTGCATTTTCCATATCAAATTCAACGCCCATACGACCAAGGTGGTAAACTGTTCTGTCAAGATCGTTGCAAGCCATACCAATATGGCCATTCTTGCCGCGGCCAATTGTCTTATTGCATTCAATTGCTGTGCCTGCAAAGATGCTGCTGTTTCCTGCTTTATAGTCAAAACCTAAAATGGTGCAGAACTGCTTTGCAATCTTGCTTGCTTCTTCTTCGTTTTCGCAATTGATACCAACATGCTTAATCTTAAGACCAAGCATATTCTTAACTGCATCAGCGCAAATGCTTTCGATTTCGTCCCACTTAGCATCGTTAATAAGATCTTTTTTAACCATCCAGGTTCCGCCGCAAGCGTGAATTCTGTCATAGCCAAGATAATCCATCATGTTCTTTGTATTAACTCCGCCTGTAGGCATAAAGTTAAGTTGTCCAAATACTGGTGCAAGGTTCTTGATAAAGCTAACGCCTCCGCAAGCTTCAGCAGGGAAAAACTTAACAATCTTAAGCCCAGCGTTAACGGCCTTCATGCAGTCAGATGCATTTGTGCAGCCAGGAAGCACTGGAATACTATTTTCAACGCAGTAGTTTACAACATCGTCAAAGTAACCAGGTGAAACAATGAATTTTGCGCCCGATTCAATGGCAGCTTTGCACTGTTCAACTGTGATAACTGTGCCTGCACCAACGAGAATGTTTGG
Source organism: Bacillota bacterium (assembly GCA_030536235.1). Classification (GTDB taxonomy): domain Bacteria; phylum Bacillota; class Clostridia; order Peptostreptococcales; family Anaerovoracaceae; genus UBA1764. The sequence continues at coordinate 9,941 of JAUNQK010000021.1, read as the reverse complement.
GCATTCCTTTGCTGCGATTGCGATAGCTTCACGGCCTGCTGCTGTTCTAAATGTAATTTCAGCTGCCGGAAGCCCACCTTTTTCTAAGGCCTTACAAAGATCTACAATTTGTTTTGCATCGTCGATTGCAACTACAGGAACAATTCCTATGTCGTGTATTGTTTTTAAAATGTCCATGTCTTCTCCTTTACAATGTGACTCCATTTTTCCAAATGGCAAGCCCGTGTTGGTTATTGCGTTCAGATTTTGTCTTGTTGCCACTTGCTACATTAATTACATAATTAAATAACTCTTCTGCTACCAGGTCGATATCTTTTCCTTCTGCAATTTCGCCTGAATTAATATCAATCCAGTTTTGTTTTTTATTATAAAGTTCGTTATTTGTCGAAATTTTGATTGTTGGAACAGGTGCTGAAAATGGTGTGCCTCGGCCTGTTGTAAATAAAACAATTTGTGCACCGGCTGCTGCAAGCGCAGTTGAGGAAACTAAATCATTCCCCGGGGCGCAAAGCATATTTAAGCCTTTATTTGCTGCGCGTTCACCATAGAAAAGCACTCCGTTAACATTTGCTATGCCGCCTTTTTGAACACAGCCCGAGCTTTTATCTTCTAAGGTTGTAATTCCGCCTTCTTTATTTCCCGGGGATGGGTTTTCTCCAACCGGTTGCCCGTGAGAAATAAAGTAATCTTTAAAATCGTTTATCATCTTTGATGCTTTATCAAACAGCTCTTTTGTTTTGCAACGATTTAGAAGATCTGTTTCTGCACCAAACATTTCAGGAATTTCGGTTAAGATTGTTGTCCCGCCCATAGCAACCAGCTTATCAGAAAATCTTCCGACAGTTGGGTTTGCTGTGATTCCGGAAAGGCCATCAGAGCCCCCGCACTTTAAACCTATTACCAAATCACTGGCATCGCACTGGGTTCTTTTAAATTTAGAAGCATATTCGCAAAGTTCTTCAACAAGTTTTGCTGCTGTTTCTAATTCGTCGCTTTCGTCTTGGCAAACCATGAATCTGATCTTGTCATTATATTCTGTGCCAAGTTCTGCTTTGAACTCTTCTAAAGTATTGTTCTCGCAGCCGAGAGCTACGCAAAGCACTGCCCCGGCATTTGGATGCTTACAAAGATCAGAAAGAATTGTTCTTGTATCTTTCATGTCATCTCCAAGCTGAGAACATCCATAAGGGTGAGGGAAGTGGTAAACTCCATCAAGCCCATATTCTAATGCAATAGCTTTAGATCTGCTTTCGATTTCTTTGCAGACATCGTTTACGCAACCAACCAGCGGAATAATCCAGAGTTCGTTTCTAATTCCAACTCTATTATCAGGCCTTTTATATCCCATAAACTTTGCTGCCGGAATCTCTGAAAGATTTACACTATATGGCTCGTAAACATAGCTAAGCCCAGCCGAAAGGTTTGTCACCATATTGTGAGAGTGAACCCATGAACCCTTTTTAATATCGCAGCTTGCATGCCCGATGCTGTGACCATATTTAATTATTTGTTCACCGGTTTTGATATCGCAAAGGGCCATCTTGTGGCCACGCTTAATAGTTTCTTCATTCGATTTAATATCTTCTAAAGCAACTGCTACGTTATCATTTGGGTGAATTCGTAATAATTTATCCATGTTAATTAGAGAATTTTCTTTAAGGCTTCTCTTGATCCTAATTCGTTAATGGCTTTAACATTTGCAACTACTGCATCTTCGAATCCGGCAATCTTAGATAAATCTTCGCCCCAGAATTCTTCGTTTCTTACATAAGCTTTTGCAACTTCGGTTAAGTCTTTACCTTTGTTTGCTTCGAAGAATTCAAGAACTTCTTTGTCATCGCTTACTTCGAATTTTCCGCTAAGGCCAAACATAAGGTTGCAAGAGAATCCAAATGCTAAAGCTGCAGGAACAGCATTACATTTTTCTGCAAAGTGATGAACAGATGGTAAAACTCTTGCTTTCCACTTTGATGTAGTGTTAAGTGAAATGCTCATAAGCAGGTGGCGAATAAACGGATTCTTAAATCTATCCATTACGCTGTCTGCGAATTTTGTAAGTTCATCTGCATCAAGCGGTGATGTAGGAATAATTTCGTCATAGATTGCTTTGTGAAGAAGTGCAAAGATATCTTCGTCTGCCATACAATCACCAACTGTTTCTACTCCGCTAAGAAGGGCAGCTGTTGTCATTGATGTGTGGCCACCGTTAAGAACCCAAACCTTTCTTCTCTTATAGAAGCTGATGTCTGGTGTAACGAGAATAGGAAGGCCGGCTTTCATGAATGGAAGAATATCATTCAGTTTTTCATCGCCTTCAATTGCCCAGAAACCAAATGGCTCTGCAGCATCTAAAAGTTTATCTTCGTATCCGTTTTCGGCGTTATATCTTGCTTCGTCATCTGCAGGATATCCCGGAACGATTCTATCTACCAAGGTAGAGCAGAAACTGTTCTTTTCATTAAGCCAGTTTGCAAACCCTTCTTCAAGTTTCCAAAGGTCGCAATACTGCATAATTGCTTTTCTTAAAGCTTTGCCATTTTCTTCGATTAATTCGCAAGGAAGAATAACGAAACCTTCTGCATTTTCTTTTCCGCAGTTTTCGTATCTTTCAAGTAGGAATCTTGTAAGCTTAGCAGGGAAGGTGCCGTTTTCAGGGTCGTCAAACTTGTCTGTATCCTTATAGCAGATGCCTGCTTCTGTGGTATTACTTACAATAAACTTGATGTCATTATTTTTTGCGCATTCGAGAACTTGGTCGAACTGATTTGTAGCATCAAGAATTCTTGAGATTGCTGAAATAAGCCTTCTGTCTTCAACCTTCTGGCCGTTTACCATACCTCTTAAATAAAGGGTGTAAAGACAATCTTGTTCTTCGAATTTTTCTTGCATAGGGCCATGAATAGGTGTTACAACAACAATCTTGCCGTTGAACCCGCTTTGTTCATTTGCCAAATCAAAGAAGTCATCTACGAAAGCTCTTAAAAAGTTTCCTTCTCCAAATTGAATTACCTTTTCAGGAGCATCTTTTAAATAGAAATCTTTTGAATTGCTATTTTCTAAATATTTATAACTTAATCTTTCCATTGTTTTCCTCGATTAAAGCCCGAAATAACGCTTTGCATTGTTATAACAAATTCCTTCAACGATATCCTTTAATACTTCGTCGTCATTTGGGAATTCTCCATTTTCAACCCAATTGCCGATAAGGTTGCACATAATTCTTCTAAAGTAATCATGTCTTGTATATGAAAGGAATGATCTTGAATCTGTAAGCATGCCAACAAAGTTTCCAAGAAGCCCAAGGTTTGCAAGTGACTTCATTTGTTCTTCCATGCCAGATTTTGTGTCGTTGAACCACCAGCCGCTGCCGTGCTGAATCTTACCAGGGATTTCATCCGACTGGAAGCATCCAAGCATTGTATCGATTTGCTGGTTGTCTGCTGGGTTAAGTGAATAAAGAATTGTCTTTGGGCATTCACCGTTTAAATCGAGTTCTGAAAGAAGTTGAGCAATGCTGCTGCCACAGGTTGTGATTGCGATCATATCAACGCCTGTGTCTGGGCCCATTGTCTTAAAGATTCTTTCGTTTGCATTTCTATAGCAAGAGTAGTGCAGCTGCATTACTACATTATTTTTATGATATTGTTTTGCGAGGTTTGTAAGAATATATGTCTGATATTTTTCTGCAGCTTCAAGAGTAATTTCTTTTCCGCCCATTACATCTGTGAATGCTTTATTAATTTCTTCGTATGTTCCTGGTCTGTATGGAATATAATCAAGGCCGTGGTCAGATGCTTTGCACCCCATTGATACGAAAAATTCTAATCTGTTTACTAAAGCATTAAGAACATCTTCTGCGGAATCAAGGGATTCTTTGCCAACGCTTGCGGCAAGCTTGCCAACATATTCAGCAAAACCTTCTTTTGAGATGTTGATAGCTTTGTCAGGTCTAAATGATGGGGCAACAATTGTTTCAAAGCTTTTATCTTCTCTAATCTTTTCGTGCCATTCAAGAGAATCTATAGGGTCGTCTGTTGTTCCAATGAAAGCAACCTTGGATTGTTTAATAAGACCGCGTACTGTCATGCTTGGATCATTTTGAAGTTTGTCATTGCAAAAATCAAAAGCTTCTGCTGCATTCTTTGCTGTGAGAGGAACTTTAAAACCAAAGAAGTGAGAAAGCTCGAGGTTTGTCCAATGATACATTGGGTTACCGATAGCCTTTTCAAGAGATTCTGCAAATTTCTGAATTTTTTCTTTGCCCGATTTGCTTCCGGTAATAAATTCTTCATTAACACCATTAGAGCGCATTACTCGCCATTTATAGTGATCTCCGAAATATGAACCGTCTGGGTTCTTTCCGCCAATCCAAACTTGATCGAGGCTATCGAACTTACGATCTTCATAAATTTCTTTTGGAGAAATATGGCAATGATAGTCTACGATAGGCATATTTTCTGCATAATCGTGAAATAGATGTTTGGCCGTTTCTGTTTCAAGCAGAAAGTCTTTGTCCATGAATTCTTTCATTTGTGTAAACCTCCTAAACAAAACAATTCTGTACATACTTATATATATTAATTCTATCATATTAATCACTTTTCGGGCGGTTAAAGAATTGTAAAAATTTATTGTTTTTTATAGATATTTTTGTGAAATACAAGGTACAATATAGATAATATTGAAAATCTAAAAAAGGCATGAAAGGAGCTAATAATGGATATTCGTTATTCTGTAAACCCAGAAGATGTAAAGAGATATACAACAGAAGAACTCCGCAAGGAATTTTTAATGGATAATCTCTATGCAGAAGATGAAGTGCATGCAGTATATTCCCATGTAGACCGTATGGTTACTTTAGGAATCCTGCCAGTAAAGAAAGCACTTTCTATCGATGATGGTATTGATGTTTGGGCTAACTTTGGTACACACTTCTTCCTTGAAAGAAGAGAAGCAGGTGTTTTCAACCTTGGCGGCAAGGGTTCTATTAAGGTTGATGGGCAAGAATATAAACTTGGTTTTGAAGATTGCCTTTATATAACAAAAGGCGCAAAGGAAGTAATCTTTGCAAGTGATAATGAAAATGAACCTGCAAGATTTTATTTAGTATCTGCTCCGGCACATACCTCATATGAAACAAAACTTCTTACTATCGCAGATGCAAATAAGCGTCCTTGCGGAGAAGCAGCAATGTCAAATAAGAGAACTATTAATCAGTTCATTCATCCCGATGTAATTAAGACATGCCAGCTTTCAATGGGTTTAACTCAGCTCGAGGAAGGTTCTGTATGGAACACAATGCCAGCTCACACTCATGAACGCCGCATGGAAATTTATACTTACTTTAACATTCCGGAAAATAATGTTGTATTCCATATGATGGGCCAGGGCAATGAAACTCGCCACATCGTAATGAATAACTTTGATGCAGTTATTTCTCCATCATGGAGTATTCACAGTGGCTGCGGAACAAGCAACTATACATTCATCTGGGCTATGGGCGGAGAGAACATGGAATTCGATGACATGGATGTTATTAAAACAACAGATCTTAGATAAGAGGTATGAAAATGGATTTCACAGAAAACTTTTCATTAAAAGGTAAGATTGCATTAATTACCGGTGCAAGTTATGGAATCGGTTATGCAATTGCAAAAGCTTATCATGAAGCAGGTGCAACAATCGTATTCAATGATATTAATCAAGAATTAGTTGATAAAGGGTTAAAATCATATGAAGCAGATGGAATTAAAGCTCATGGTTTTGTTTGCGATGTAACAGACGAAGCACAGGTTCAAGCACTCGTAAAGAAAATCGAAACTGAAATTGGTACTATCGACATCTTGGTTAATAATGCCGGAATCATCAGAAGAATTCCAATGACAGAAATGTCTGCAGAAGAATTTAGAAAAGTTGTAGACGTAGATTTAAATGCTCCGTTCATTGTTTCAAAGGCAGTTATTCCTGGAATGATTAAAAAGGGCCACGGCAAAATTATTAACATCTGTTCTATGATGTCTGAACTTGGTCGTGAAACTGTTTCTGCTTATGCAGCAGCAAAGGGCGGCCTTAAGATGCTTACAAGAAATATCTGCAGTGAATATGGAGAATATAATATTCAATGCAATGGTATTGGGCCTGGATATATTGCAACTCCGCAAACAGCACCACTTAGAGAAAAACAACCTGATGGGTCGAGACATCCATTCGATCAATTTATTGTTGCAAAGACTCCAGCCGCACGTTGGGGAACAACAGAAGATCTTCAAGGCCCAGCAGTATTCCTTGCTTCAGATGCATCCAATTTCGTAAACGGACATATCCTATATGTGGATGGCGGAATTCTTGCTTATATCGGTAAACAGCCAGGCTAAAATTTACTAAATAATAGTAAAAACAGTGTTTTTTATAGGTCTTAACAGTCTTTTAACGATATTTTTTACATAAAAATATGCAAAAAGGCTGAAAAATGATATAATCTTATAGATCGTTTTTTAAAAGATGATTTTTTTATGGAGGAAAATTTAACATGAAAAAAGTATTAGCAGTTCTCCTCGCACTTGCTATGGTATTCACAATGGCAGCTTGCGGCGGAGAAAAAGAAGAAGCACAGACAGAAGGTCAGCCAATCGTTCTTACAATGGCAGAAGTAAACCCTCTTGAAGGAACAGTTTGCGGCGCTATGGACCTTAAGTTCAAGGAAAAGGTTGAAGAACTTTCTAATGGTCAGATCCAGATCGACCTTCAGGGCGGCGGCGTTCTCGGCGTAGAAGCAGACATCCTCGATGGTATCATCGGTGGAACAGGCACAGTTGATATTTGCCGTATTTCTGCATTCGCACTTACATCATATGGTGCAAAGAAGTCAGTTCTTCTTTCACTCCCTTACACATTCGCTAACAGAGATCACTATTGGAACTTTGTAAACAGCGATCTTGCTGACGAATTCCTTTCTGAATCAGAAGCATTCGGTATCAAGGGTCTTTACTACGGTGAAGAAGGTTTCAGACATTTCTTCTCAGTTGATCCTATCGAAACACCTGAAGATTGCAAGGGTCTCAAGATTCGTGTTTCCAACGACCCTATCATGACAGCAATGGTACAGAACCTTGGTGGTACACCATCTCCAGTTTCAATGTCAGAAATTTACCAGGCTCTTAAGGACGGCACAATCGATGCTGCTGAACAGCCAACAGTAAACTACAAGGGTAACTCATTCCAGGAAGCTGGTCCAAACCTTACACTTGATGGACACACACTTGGCGCTATGATGACAATCATCACAATGGATGCTTGGAACAAGCTCACACCAGAACAGCAGGCTATTATTGAACAGGCTGGTCAGGAAGCTTCAGCATACTGCCGTGAAGTATCTGAATCAAGAGAAAACGAAGTACTTGAAGAACTCAAGGCTGAAGGAACAAACATTATCGAAATCACAGATAAGAGTGCATGGCAGGCAGCTTGCAAGCCAATCTCTGATGAATATGCAGTAGGCGATCTTGCTCCTATCTATCAGCAGCTTCTTGATCTTGCAAAATAGTAAGATTAGTTAGACATTTATAGGTGTCTTTCAAAGTAAACTTTTTATCAACAAAAGGTGCCTTGATATGCAAAGTATCGAGGCACCTTTTTTAAACATTTTAGGAGGGCTTCTATGCCAAAGATTTTTGACACACTTAAAAAGCTCGAACCTATTTACAAAGTGATTTACAAAATATTCTTAACTCTTTGTAAATTGTTCCTTATTGCAGATATCTTGGTAACATCGTGGGTTGTTCTTGCAAGACATGTGCCAGCAATTCCAGCACCAAACTGGGGCGAAGAAATGATTCTTACCTTAATGGCTTACATGGCAGTACTTTCTGCTTCTCTTGCTATTAGAAGAAATGCTCATATTAGAATGACAACATTTGATAGATATCTACCAAAGAAGGTTATTCCATATTTGGATTTATTCTCAGATCTTTGCGTGCTTGCATTAGCAATCGTAATGATTGCAGCAGGCCTGCCTTATGCAATGAGACTCCCAGGAACATATATCTCAATGACATGGCTTCCAAAATTCTGGCAATACTTTCCGGTGCCACTTGCTGGTATAGCTATGGTATTCTTTGAAATTGAAAGAATTTATATCGACTTCTGCCATATGTATGGAGATTTCTCCGATATTGACAGAATCGCAGAAGAAACTCGTATTAGAGTAGACGATTTCGCAACAAGAAAGGAGGCAAAATAAATGGTAGTAAATTCAACAGCAATACTCATTTTACTTGGTGTATTTTTACTGCTCGTAGTACTTAGACTTCCTATTTCCTACGCAGTTGCTATTTCAACAACACTTTGTCTTCTTTATCAGGGTCTTCCACTTGCTACACTTGCACAGCAGATGGTAAAAGGTATTTGGTCGTTCTCATTAATGGCAGTACCATTCTTTATCACTATGGGTGTATTGATGGGCTATGGCGGAATTTCCCAAAAGCTGCTCGATCTTGCTGATGCTTGCGTTGGCTGGATGACAGGCGGCCTTGCAATGGTAAATATCGTTGCATCATATTTCTTTGGTGGTATTTCAGGATCAGCTGCAGCAGATACTGCATCACTTGGTTCACTTGAAATTCCTATGATGGTTGATAGAGGTTACGATGTAGACTTCTCTACAGCAGTAACAATTTCATCATCAGTAGAAGGTATGCTTGTACCACCATCACATAACATGGTAATTTACGCTACAACAGCTGGCGGAATTTCAGTAGGTTCATTATTCCTTGCTGGTTATCTTCCAGGGGCTGTACTTGCTGGTTCACTTATGGTTATTTCTTATATTCTTTCTAAGAAACGTAACTATCCAAAGGGCGACCCATTTAGCATTAAAAGATTCTTAAAAGAACTTGCAAGTTCAATTTGGGCTCTTTCATCAATCTTAATCGTAGTAGTTGGTGTTTGCGCAGGCGTATTCACCGCAACAGAATCTGCAGCTATTGCAGTTATCTATTCACTGCTCGTTTCAGTATTCATTTATAAAGGGCTCAACTTTAAACAAGTATGGTATGCAATTGATGGATGTATTGATACACTTTCAATCGTGCTTATCCTTATCGCATGCTCTAATGCATTTGGTTATTGCTTAACAATGCTTCACGTTCCTGCACTTGCTGCATCAGCTATTAAGAGCGTTACAAGCAATCCAATTATCTTAGCACTATTACTTAACTTAATCTTACTTATTCTTGGTATGATTATGGATATGGCTCCAATTATTCTTATTTCTACACCGATCTTACTCCCGATCGCTATGGAAATTGGTATTGACCCTGTTCAGTACGGTATCATGCTCGTACTCAACTGCGGTATCGGCCTCTTAACACCACCTGTAGGTGCTGTACTCTTCATTGGCTCTGCTATTGCTAAGAGACCAATTGAAAAGGTAGTAAAGGCTATGGTTCCATTCTATATCTTTATGATTGTTGCTTTGATGGTTGTAACATTTGTTCCATCAGTATCACTCTTTATCCCAAGATTATTAGGTTACGCTGGCTAATAAAAGATTTTTCATGTAAAGACTGTCGCATCATGTGGTGCGACAGTCAATTTCATTTTTACAAAGTAACATGTCAGAAATTAAAGAATGTAAATATACTTATAAAATTAATCCAAAGGATTTATGGAAATATAATTTAGTGATGACATATTCTTCACTTGCCGGAATCGTTCAGATTGTATTTACCATCTCGATGATTGTTTTGCTTATTACAAAATGGCCAACAGCAGGGCCTTTGTTTATTTCTATAAATATATTTGCATGCTTAATTTTTCCGGTTTTTCAACCAATTGCAATGCTTGGCAAAGCATATAACGATTTTACAGTGATGCCGGAAAATACAATCAGCTTTGATGACAAGGCAATGTATGTTCAAGTTGGTGAACATATTCAAAGCTTT
>JAUNQK010000079.1 GCA_030536235.1 Bacillota bacterium | reverse complement strand
AACATTACGATGTTTCCGCAATGCATACATTTATAAAAATTCATCATTTAAATCATCTCCTTTTTTCTATTCTTAAGAATCATGCCTGCAAGCACGATGCTAACGCTTATGAAGGCGCTTATGATAATTGCCATGTAGTCGCGCCCAAGGCCTGTCCCGGTGAGACTAAATTGTCTGATAAGGATTCCGGCAACTGACCATGCAATTGTAAGTGCGTAAGCATAATCGTTACTGCGCACCAGCCTAATGTAAGCAGCAATTCCGATTGCAACGAGTGCGATGCAAGCCAGAATCTGTGCGAAGTTGCCATAAGCGAAGTTTTCAAATAAGTTTCCGGCTACGATGAAAAGACTTGCAACTGTTGCAACTGTGATCCATGCATAGTACATACTAAACACCGAACGCACAGCCCAGTTTTCGCCAGAAGTACTCTTCTTTATATCTATTAAGAACAACCATAGAGCAAAGATTACTGCTGTTGCCAGGTAAATCATGTCGTAGTGCCAAAGTATTAACCACGCCATGTTTAGTGCGCAGCTTACTGCAAAATTGATTCCGATTTTTTCTACTGCGTAATCGGCCCTGCCACCAATTGCTTGCCATACTGCAAAGTAGGCGAGCCCAATGTAGATTACAAACCAGATGGCGAAGGTGATTCCGGCTGGAGTAAACAAGCTGTCATAACTATCCGACACCTGGCCCGATGTAACGTCGTTAATTGGCAGGCGTTCGGCCAAAACGTTTACTGCAATCATTGCGATGCAAGCAAACACATTCATCATGCGAAGCAGTTTAAGCCTCGAATTGTTTTCTCTAATACCCACGCTACCCATAGTGTTACCTCTTTCCTAATTCGCGATCGATTGCAAAGAGGCCAGAGCCCATACATTCGCCGGTTGCGCAATCGCAAGCGAAGCGGTAATACATGTCGAGCAAATCTTGAGCGTTCTTTTCTTCTTCAAGTTGCTCTGCGATAAACCACTCGAGAAAGTTCTTTGTGCGGTAATCGCTAAGTTCGATCGCTTTCTTATAAATATTGTTAATTAAAGCTGTTACATATTTTTCGTGCTGCAAAGCTTTTGACAAAACTTCGGCATCGTCGTCGCAGTCGCAGTCGATAATATGAATATCCATTAGGCGCACCGCGCAAGAGTTATCTTGCAGGTAGCCAATAAAGCGCTTGGCGTGGTCTACCTCTTCTTGCGCCTGAACGTTGAACCAGTGGGCAAACCCCACCAAACCACGTTCAACATAATAGTTTGCAAAGCTTAAGTATAAATATGCCGACTCAAGCTCTTTGTTAATCTGAGCATTAATTAGCTCGCAAATATTTTTTTCTAACATCTTGGGGCCTCCTTTCGTTTATCCCTTTTGTGGTTTTAGATTAACACGCTGCCGGAATCTTCGTAAGGGGCCAAAAGCGAGAGTGCGCCTACCAAAAACAAGAGTTCAAAAAACCTCATTTGTGAGGCAAAATTTTTGTTAAAAATATCACAAATGGGGCTATGCAAATGATATCATTAGTGTATAATCTTTACTAACCAAAAAAGAGAAGGAGGTAAGCATTATGGCATATCCAAAAATTATGAGCCTAAAGCCAACAGAGCTAATTGATTGGTGTAATTCGCGCCGCAAAGAAATGGGAATATCGAAAGCCAAGCTTGCGAGCCTCACCAACGTACCAGAAAGCACTCTCGATCGAATTCTTTCGGGTAAGAATCCGGAATTTCGTTACAGCACAATACAACCAATAGTTACAGTTTTAATCGATTATTACGAAGAGATTCCGCAGCCTGATTCGGCAGACGAAAGCCAAAGCGAGTACTACTATAAAACAATTGAAGGTTATAAACTGGTTGTTGAGAATAAGAACCATATTATTGAACAGGCAAAGTTTGCATATACCAAGCTTGAAGACGAGCTTAAATATTTAAGAGAAGAAAATTCGATTAAAGATTCAATTATCAAAACATTGCAAGATCACCTGGCTTGGATGGAGCATTTGATTGACAAGGCATAATGTCTGTCATTGCGAGCGAAGCGAAGCAATCTAACTAAATCCGTTGTCATTGCGAGGGCCGCAGGTCCGAAGCAATCTCAATAAAAACCACTTGATTTAGCCGTACGGCATAATATATAATTAATTCGTATATTATTGTTCGTACGGCTTATTTTTATGAATATTACAACAGCAAAAGAATTTGGCGAGGCAGTTAGATTTCGCCGCAAAGAACTTGGTTATACCCAAGGCTATCTTTCAGACTTTAGCGGTTTAAGTGTCAGTTTTATTTCTGATCTTGAACGAGGAAAGAAAACAATCGAATTAGAAAAAGCAATCTACCTTGCCAATATCCTGGGCATGGATTGTTGCCTTGTAAAGAGAGATTAAGATGAAAAAATATAATGTCTACATCGAAATAAATGGCAGCATGGTTTTAATTGGCTCGCTTAATTCTAAAGAAGAAAATAGCGCAACCTTTCAATATGATGCAAACTATTTGAATTTAGAAAATGCAAAAGCAATGTCAATTGCGCTTCCGCTTCAAAGTGAAAGCTTTACAGAAGATAAAACTCGAAGCTTTTTTGAGGCACTGCTTCCGGAAGGATTTTCCCGTCAAAGTCTTGCTAACAGCATCCGCAAAAATGAAAATGATTATATTGGTTTGTTGTCGGTTGTCGGCCGCGAATGCATAGGGGCAATTTTAATAAGCGACGCGACATGTGATTTAACAAGTGAATACATCCCAATTGATGATGCGATGATTAAATCTTTAGCTGCTGAAGGCGCAAGCAAGAGCGCAGAGATTCTAACTAAAACACATCTTTCTCTCGCCGGAGCCACAGGCAAAGTTGGTCTCTTTCTTGACGATAAAACAGGCAAATGGTATTTGCCACAAGGCCTTGCACCAAGCACACATATAATTAAGCAAAGCCATGTTAGATATAAAGATATTGTTGTTAACGAAGCTCTGTGCCTTAATCTTGCGAAAAAGTGCGGAATAAATGTGCCAGAGTCTTTTATTATTGAAACTGATGGAAAAGCAGATAGCGATATTCTTTTTGCCGTAAAAAGATTTGATCGGTACTCCGCCGGAGGCAAAATTCATAGACTGCATCAAGAAGATTTTGCGCAGGCCCTTTCAATTGCGTCAAATCACAAATATGAAATAGAAGGTGCACATCATATGCAGCAAATGTTTAGTGTTCTGAAGAATTATTCGGCGAACCCTATTGAAGACCAAATTAAATTGTTTAGAATGATTGCGTTTAATGTAATCATTGGAAACACAGATGCACATCTAAAAAACTATTCGCTTGTTTATGATAAATATTTAGGAAATCGAAGACTGTCACCAGCATACGACATGCTTTGCACTGCATATCACGGAACAACAAATATGCTATCTTTTAATATTAATGGAAAATATGACATTAACGAAGTTACGCGAGGCGACTTACTGCAAGCTGCAAAAGAAGCTGGCTTGGGCTCAAAAATTGCAAACAAGGCTCTTGAAGATTTGTGTAATAGTTTTGAATTAAATGCAAAAGAGGCAAGTTATGAATTAGTCGATCAAGGCTTTGCGGCAGCAAAAAATATTTTAGATGCAATACTAACTAATGCTAATACAATAATGCGCTAAAACTTAAGAAAAGTAATTTTGATTGACAACTTTTCGTAAATATAAACTTTGTAAAAGTATATTTGAAACCTGCCAATGGGCCGGAATTCTTATGAATTTCGGCCTTTTTAATATGAAAAATATGTTTATAACTGGATTTAGCCATTAGTTTGTTTTTCTTAGCTATCTCGCTCGATTTACCGTCTTCAAGGGGCTGTTGTTAGACTCCATCAGGAGGAGTTTAAACAATGAAAACTCTTAAAAAGGTTCTCGCTGTAGTACTCGCTCTCGCAATGGTACTCAGCATGACAGCAATCGCTTCAGCTAA
>JAUNQK010000020.1 GCA_030536235.1 Bacillota bacterium | reverse complement strand
TTATGCGCGGGTGGATACCACCCATCTGCAGCAGTTCACAGATCTTGGCTCTGCGCTCGTTTTCTTCCGGGGATCGATTCTTTCTCGACGTAGTAAAACCTCCATGATGCTGCTTCTATTCTACACCATCATGGAGGTTTATACAATTTTTGGGATGGACTCCCAAGAAAAGCAAAGCCGGGCTGTTTTAATATACCCAATATCTATACCAATTCGTGTGCGATTTCATCAAGTTTTCTTACAGTACTGATAATATCCTCGTCTGTGGAATTGCAGTTAATCATATTCATTCTAAGTGCGCGTTTGCCCTTAATGGTCGTAGTAACAATATACGCATAGTTGTCTTCAATAATCTTTCTTGATATTGCCCCATTTAGATCATCCATTTCTTTTTCTGATAATCCTTTTGGCGCAAATCTAAACGTAATTGTTCCGCACATAGGTGGCGAAGTAATTTCCCATCCTTCTAATTTTTCAAGCTCTTTTTTTACAAGAGAGCTATGAAAGAACGGATAGTCTATGACATCAGCTAAAAGATCCGTGCCCATAGCCTGAACTGTATACCAAAGCTTAATTGCTCTTGCGGGACGACTCATCTCTATTCCAAGATCCCAGCTATCTGTATGTTCACTGTTGATTACATCCTCTAAATATTCAGGATGCTCCATAAACGCATTAATTAAGTCCTTTTTATCCTTTGCAATAATACAGCTACAGCTATATACCTGCATAGCCCACTTGTGGGTATCCCAGGAAAGACTGTCAGCTTCTTCAATTCCTTTTGCCAGGTGGCAATATATATCTGAGAACAGAACTGATCCGCCAAACGCACCATCAACATGCATCCACATCTCATACTTTTTGGCAATCTCGGAAATTTTATCAAGCGGATCTATCGAACCGGTATTCGTCGTTCCAAGAGTTCCTACAACAAGAAATGGTTTTTTCCCGTCAGCTAAATCTTTTTTAATCGCCTCTTCAAGAAGATCAACTCTCATCTTAAATGCATCGTCTGATGGAATAACGCTAACATTAGCCGTTTTTATTCCCATCAGTCTAAAGCCTTTTTTTACAGAACTATGTGTCTGATCGGAAATATATGCAGTACCGATCGAATATTCATCTTCAGTCAGCTTTTTGCATCTTGCAGCAATCATTCCTGTCAGATTAGATAACGAACCGCCAGAAGTAAATACACCTCCACATTCATCCCCAAAGCCGGCTCTTGATCCCATCCATCTAATAAGCTTTTCTTCAATCAAACTAATAGGCGGCGCCGTCTCATAACCGCAGTTATTGATGTTATATATATCACTTAGGATTGATCCTGCAATTGAATATGGCGAAACACCACTTGCAACAAAAGAGAAGAATCTGGGATGCTGTGTCAGTAAAGAAGTCTTAAACACTTTATTAACAAGTTCATCAGCTACATCCTTTGCATCTCTTCCGGCACGAGGAATTTCGATATTCATTATCTCTTCAAGAAGGTCTTCGTCTGGAGCTACTGTAATATTTTGGTTATGAATATTTGTATTCACATCAAAAACTTCAGATAGCCTTTCCTTAAGTTCTTCAATCTGAAGCTTCTTTGCAGATACAATATCTTTGTCATACTGTTTTCGATTTAGCACTTTAAATCTCCTTTTTACATATCCGCTCTATAATACGGATAACTATCAACTTCTTTAATATCAAGACCAAGTGATTTTGAGATATTTATAAACTGCGGAATGATATCCTTGTTCTCAAATGCTTCATTTATCATCAGAGTGAACGTTCCATCAAAATCTGTCGCCCCGATATTGCAGTATCCAAAATCAGTCCACGAGCAGAACGTATAGTCTTTAATATGTTTATTCACTTCTTCGCCGTAATCAATCTTTCCAAGGTATGAGAATGTGACGTCAGAAGATGTGTCCTTCATAAACGCAGCACAGAGTTTTCCGCCAAGTTTAATAAGCCACTTCACTTTATTATTAACTATTGCACCAATCATACTTACTGAATTAGTGGCTTCTGTTACAACATTTTCCCTTTCAACTGCTAAGATTAAAATGGCACGATATATTGTCGACACTAATTCAAAATCCATAGCATCAAATCTATCAACATATGTAATACCTTTTGCAAAGATACAGTTATGCATAGTCTTATGATTAAGCGGAGCTCTGGCATCAACTACTACTCCCGTCTTAACATCCATCTTTTTATCCATGCACGCTCTAAGTGCCTTTGAAAAAAGCGGTGGGATAATTGTTGCAGGAGATGCATCGCTTCTTTTTGAAAGCATCAAAAGGTCTTTAGTCCGACATTTTAATACGTGGCATAAAACCTTATTCTTTGAATTATCAACCTTAAATGCTTTCTTTCCAAAACCGGGTCCTTGCTTTCTTTGAGGAATACCTTTTTCATTCTTGTTAAAGAAAGGCTCTAGTCCGAGTTCAAGTTCCGGCTTAATATCAACATCATTTCCATAATACAAATTCAGAAGCGTGCCTAAAAATCTTTCGGCGCATCTTCCGTCCGTTATACCGTGGCACCATCTAAGAAGAATTCTATTCTCAAAATAGCTAAGCTTCCACGGATAATCATTTGTACCTGTCTTCCAAGTAAATGTTTTATCGTAATCGTTTTCATTAAATACCAAAATTGGTTTGTCGTTTTCTTCAAGAAAATATCCTTTATCAAAAACTATTTTCGTCTTAAAGAGAGGGAAAAGCTCAACAGCTTTCAGAAGTGCTTTTTCTAAACGCACTCCATCAACTTTCTCATCTAAGGTAACGCCAACTGTTGGAGAATCTTCAATCGCAGTCCCCATAACTGCTATAGGATATACATCTAAGACCCCGAGTTCAAATCTTTTCATAAATACTGTTTCCTAATCTTCCGGCGATATATGCCAGAGTTTCTTATAACTTACTGCCACGAACTTATCTTCTGTAGATTAAAGAAATTGGCTTTCTCGGATTATTTTTTACCCTTGCAATGCCTGTTTAGATGTTTTTCGGATTACTTCCTTATCCGTCCGCGGCATTTGGCCAGGGGGTTTTTGTTTAATTAGACTTTTCAATGATATAATCTGCAACCTTTGTTGTCATAACAATCATTCTAAGATATGGCATTCCGTAGTGATCTGAATATGTTTGATAATCGCGGCTTCCGGAAACATTCTCGAAATAATCTGCAATATCATTATTGCTTACTGTAAGGCCAAGCTTTTCAGCAGCAGCTTGATAAAGTAAAACATCTTTGCCCATTGATTCAAATTGAGCTGAAGATTCTTCAATAATTTCGTCGAGCGTGCGAGTTTCACCTGTCATTGTAAGAAGTGTCTGAACATCTACACCATACTGAGCTGCAGTGTCTTCGTAGTTTGCAGTGATAAGATTTTTCTGATGTTCAATAACTGCTTCAGGAATTTCTGAAACTTCTGAATTGTTATAAAGATAATCATCAATATAATCATTAAGCTGGCCAGCAATAATATTCTTTTCGATATATGCTTTTAAATCTGCAGCAGTCTTGATACCTAATGTTTCACCATAATGTTCTTCAACAAAAGCATCATCAAAATCTGGATATGTGTATGTCTCAACATGATTAATTACAATTGCAAATACTGCATCTTTACCTGCGAGATCTGGATTTTGTGGATATGTTTCAGGGAAAGTAACTTCGATATCAAAGTTTTCACCTGGCTTATGCCCGATAATCTGATAAAGAAAATCGTCGATAAATTCGTTTGTTCCGGCAGTTACTACTTGGCCAGCTGCTGTGCCGCCCTCGAATACTTCGCCATCGATTGAACCGCTATAATCGATATTAACCTTATCGCCTGCCTCGATTACCTTGTCGTAATCTTCACTTGTTTCTTTAACAGTATCAAGAATTTGATCAATCTGGCTTTGAATAGCTTCAGCTGATGCTGCTCTATATTCCTCAGGAATTACTACCCCTTCAAGCTCTGGCAGTGTTACAATGTCTAAAGCCTTAAGATCGTAGAAACCATCCTTTGTTAATCCATTGCTATACTTAGATTCTGTTTTTGTAGTGCATGCTGTAAGGCCAAAGACCATGGCAAGTGCAAGAACTACGCATAAAATTTTCTTCATTTCAAAGTCTCCTTTATATTTTCAGCTGCTTTTCTGCTCATTTCTGGAACAGCAGTAAGATCGTCTATTGTAGCACTTTTTATAGCATCAATGCTACCAAATTGCTTTAATAATGCAATTTTTCTCTTTTCTCCGATGCCCGGAACCTTATCGAGCTCTGATTTTAGCATGTTTTTGCCATGCATACTTCTATGATATGTAATGGCAAATCTATGTACTTCTTCTTGAATATTCCCCAAATATGCATAAAGCTCGGGATATTCTTTAAGAGGTTTTTCTTCACTATTGTATAACAAAGCCCTCGTTCTATGCTTATCATCTTTAACAAGCCCTGCAATTGGGATTTGCCCAAGATTCAGCTCTCTTGCAACAGCCAAGGCTGCATTTACCTGAGGCTCGCCTCCATCCATCAAAATTAAATCGGGAAGCTCGTCGCCCGAACTTAAACTTCTTGCAAGCATTTCGCCCATATTAGCAAAATCGTTATTATCCTGATGAAGTTTAAACCTTCTATATTCTTTTTTATCAGGGTGGCCATCTACAAAGACAACCTTTGCGCCAACAGTATCGATTCCGCCAATGTGAGAAACATCGAAGCTTTCGATGCGGTGGATATTTTCTGCCAAGTCTTTTCCAAACATGTTAACCAAACCATTTTTGATTCCAACCTGTTTTTGCTTTTGGCTTAAAGCAACAAGCTGAGGGTCGCGATAACGCTTTGGGTCTCTAAGCATGCCCTGCATTTCTTTAACCGCCTCGATATAATCTCTATATGCAGCAGCTTGCTCGTAGTTCATTTTATCAGACGCTTCATACATTGAAGCTGAAAGCATGCTAAGCACTTCACTATCGTCGCCATCAAGAAATGCTATGGCTTTATCTATACGCTTTCGATAATCTTCTTTGCTAATCTTTCCAATGCAAATACCGTCGCAGCGATTAATATGATAATTTAAACAAGGTTTACAATCTGCCGGGAACTCTGTTTGTCTGCATCTCTTTAATGAATACATAGAATTAAGCAGCTCTATTACCATGTTTAATGTTTGTGCAAATGGATATGGGCCAAAATACCTTGCCCCATCTTTTAACAATCTTCGAGTTTTTATTATTGTTGGAAACTCGTCTTGAACATTAACCTTTATATAAGGATAAGTTTTATCATCTCTAAGAAGAATATTATATTTTGGCCTGTACTGCTTTATTAAGCGGCATTCCAAAATCAAAGCATCTACTTCACTGTCGCAAGTGACATATTCAAACTTCTCAATATGTTCAACCATCTTTCTAACCTTAGCTGGTTGATTCTTTGGAGATTGAAAATACTGTCTTACTCTGCGCCTTAAAGAGATTGCTTTTCCGACATAAATAATCTGCCCCGATTTGTCTTTATGAATGTAGACTCCGGGGCAGTCAGGTAACTTTTTTAATTCTTCTTTAATATCAAATTTCATTATTCATCTGATGAATGATCACCAAATTCATCGTGAAGCCTTGCTTCTTGTTCTAAAGAAGCAGCTCTTCTTTCGGCAATTCTTGCCTTTCTTGCATCGTTTCTCTTTTTATCTGCAATTAAGAAGAGAATTACATATACAATAAGGAAGATTATAATAGCGCCAATTATAATAAAGAGCTTTGCAAAGAAACCTAAAGATGTCTTTGCTTCTGCAGTAGTGCTTGCAACTATGTCATATTCTCCAAGCAACTTTTCTTCTTGGTAAACGCGAAGAATACCAACTATATCGCCTTCATTAATAGGAGCTTTTAAATTTTTATCAAATACAATATCAGTTGTGAATTGATCGAGCGGAGTATTCTTTGGTGCTGAAACAAATGCATCTTCTGCAAGAACAGTCTCAATCTTAGATGGCTTTGCCTTCTTAAGTTTTACTGTCCCGGTGTTATAACCAGCTTCTAAAACTTTAAGTGAATTTGTCTGGGCAAAGCCCCAATCGAAGAGTGCAATACTATCTGCGAATCTGCCAAGATCATCACTCTTCATTACTACGCAAAGAAGAGTTGTTCCATCTTTTTCTACAGCAGAGCAAAGGCATGCGCCAGCTTGGCTTGTATAGCCAGTCTTGATACCAATGCAACCTTCGTATTTGCAATAACGTTCAACCCCGTTAACTGTTACTTTATTTTCTGATAATTCATCATTAAGAAGTAAGTTTGTATTCTTAAGATGTCTTTCGCTTGATGTATTAATTACAGGAACAGTGAATTCTGCCTTAGCTACAATTCTTCTAAATGTTTCATTCTTCATTGCATATCTTGCAATTGCCGCAATATCGTAGCATGTTGAATAATGATCAGCATCGTGAAGGCCATGTGGATTTACAAAATTTGAATCTGTGCATCCAATTTCTTTTGCCTTATTGTTCATCATTTCGGCAAAAGCACTTTGGCTGCCGGCAACTTCGTGAGCAAGAACTGCTGCACCATCATTTGCTGAAGCAACCATTGTTGCACTAAGAAGAATACCAATATCAATTTGTTCGCCCGGCGTAAGCTTAATTGTTGTTCCGCCAACGCCTTGGATTTCGTCTCTTTGAACAGTTATTCTTTTGTTCATATCGAGATTTTCAAGCACCAAAATTGCTGTAAGCATTTTTGTCATGCTTGCAGGATACATTCTCTCTTTGGCGTTCTTTTCGAATAAAACCTCGCCAGTTTCCATATTCATTAAAAGAGCAGCTTCTGCAGCAACATCAGGAGCAGGTTCACCATCAGCGAAACATGGCACTGCGCTTAAAATGCAAACTATAGTTAAAATAAGTGCTAATATTTTCTTCATGATTACAGTTTTCCTTTTAATTCTTCTAATGCTTTTGCTCTGTGACTAAACGAATTTTTAACATCAACGCCAAGCTCGGCAAATGTTTGGTCGTATCCGTCTGGAATGAATATTGAATCATAGCCAAATCCAAATTCACCTTTTTCTTCTAATGCAATTGTTCCGTGGCAATAGCCTTCGCAAACAATTTTCTTTCCATCAGGATATACAAGAGTGATAACACAAATGAAATACGCTTTTCTTTGCTCTTTTGTTAAAGCATTGCGCTTACTTAATTCTTCTAATATTTTCTTTCTATTAGCAGCGTCGTTTCCGTGTTCACCAGCATATCTTGCGGAGTGTACACCAGGTTCTCCTTCTAAAGCTTCGACAAATAAACCTGCATCATCTGCAATAGCCGGAAGCCCTGACAACTTCATTACTGTATTAGCTTTAATAAAAGAATTCTCTTGGCAGGTTGTTCCGTTTTCTTCGATATCTAAATCGGCAAACCCGGCATCGGCCATGGACATAATATCTATTCCAAATTCTTTTACAAGCTCATTTATTTCTGCAAGCTTACCCTTGTTTTGGGTAGCCATTATCATCTTTTCGCTCATACTATTTTTTTAATAATTCATCAATCTTTACATAAACCATATCAAGCGCAATCTTGTTCTTCCCGCCCTGCGGAACGATTACATCGGCATATACTTTTGAAGGTTCTACAAAAAGCTCGTGCATTGGCCTTACAGTATCAAGATACTGGGCCATAACAGATTCAACTGTTCTGCCGCGTTTTACAATATCTCTTTTTACCCTGCGAAGAACTCTTACATCTGCCGGAGCATCAATAAAGATCTTTATATCGCACAAATCTCTAATTTCAGGAATCGCAAAAATTAAGATCCCCTCTACAACAATTACTTTTGAAGGCTTTGTTTCTTCTACCCTGTCTGCACGGTTGTGCTGAGAAAAATCATAAACAGGATGCATTATGGTTTTGCCTTCTTTAAGATCGTTGATTTGCGCAACCATCAAATCATTATCAAAAGCATCAGGGTGATCATAATTAATTTTAGTTCTTTCTTCATAACTTAATTCATCACGCTTCTTATAATAAAAATCATGAGAAAGAAGTGAAATATTATCACCAAAATGTTCTGATATTTGTCTTACAAATGTGCTTTTGCCGGAATTTGTACCGCCAGCAATACCAATCACGACAACTTTATTGTTCATTTCTGTCTTCCTTTGTTATTGTTGCGCCAAGGCCGTAAATGTCTTTTTCAAGTTCGGCAATGTTGTTCTTAAGTTCGACCATTCTTTTGACAGATATTTCACCGTCAACAGCGAGCTTAGTATTATAAAGAATACTTTCAAGTTCGCTATGCATATCTGAAATTCTGCGTCTTAAGCTTTCTACATCTTCGTCTAATGCAAATGCTAATTCAGCAGTTTCATTTTCTGTTTCATCGCCTGCAGCTAAATCGTATTCGTTATATCCACGAACTACTACAGGCTGCCAGCCGCAGCGTTCTTCTACAAACTTTGCAAAATTTTCTTTTGCTTCCATTTCGCCATGAACTAAGAAAACCTTTTTAGGCATCTTTTCAAAGCCTGTAAGCCAAGCAAACAATGCATCTCTATCTGCATGGCCGCTGAAGCCTTCTAAATTATGAATTTGTGCAGCAACGCTAACTTCTTCACCAAAGAGTGTAACAGTCTTTACACCTTCAAGAATACGTCTTCCAAGCGTATCTGCTGCCTGATAACCAACAAAGACAATACTGTTTTTCTTATTCCAAAGGTTGTGCTTAAGGTGATGACGAATTCTTCCGGCATCGCACATACCAGATGCAGAAATAATAATCTTTGGTTTGTTATCAATATTAATTGCCTGAGACTCTTGTGAAGTTTGAGTAAAATGTAAATTCTTAAAGTCGAGCGGATGGTCGCCTCTTAAAATATATTCACGAGTTTCTTCATCATAAGCCTGGGCATTGTTCTTAAAAATTTCTGTTGCCTTAATAGCCATTGGGCTATCTACATAAACAGGAACATCAATTAAAGCATCGTGCATTGGGCCTGTGCCATCATAAACCTTGTTAAGCTCGAATAAAAGCTCTTGGGTTCTACCTACAGCAAAGCTTGGGATTACTACGTTTCCGCCGCGCTTTACTGTCTCAACAGCAATGTCTAATAATCTGCTAATACTTGTTGCATTAGCTTCATGAATTCTGTCGCCATAGGTTGTTTCCATGACAACATAATCAGCTTTATGAATAATCTTTGGATTGTTAAGAATCGGCCTTTCGCTCATTCCTAAGTCACCAGAGAATACTAACTTTGTTGTTTTGCCTTCTTCTTCACAGAATAATTCAATGATTGCGCTGCCAAGAATATGCCCAGCATCGTTAAATACGATTTTCATTTGATCGTTAAGCTCGAATAACTGATCGTATCTAACAGGCCTAATAAACTTGAGTGTATCTTCTACGTCGTGGGCTGTATATAAAGGCTCAACTGCTTTTTTACCAGCTCTAAGATTACGCTTGCTTTGCCACTCTGCATCTTGCTCTTGAATGTGAGCAGCATCTTTAAGCATAACATCAAGCAAATCTGCAGTAGCATCACTTGCATAGATATCGCCTTTAAAACCATTTTTTACGAGCAGCGGCAATCTTCCGCAGTGATCGATATGAGCATGAGAAATAACAACGCATTCAATTTCTGCCGGATTAAATGGGAAGTCTTCGTAGTTTAATGCTTCCATAGCTTTTCCGCCTTGGAACATTCCGCAATCGAAGAGAATTTTGTGGTTGTCTGTTGTAATAAGATGACAGCTTCCTGTTACGCCAAGAGCTGCGCCGCAAAATTTAATTTTCATAATCTCACCTTTTAAAAAATGGAGCGGATGAGGAGAATCGAACTCCCAACCTCAGCTTGGGAAGCTGATGTTTTACCACTAAACTACATCCGCCTAATTCATATTTTCAATAGGAAGGCCCGAGCTGTTAAACTTTTCTGTAACCACTTCAAGTAATTCCATACCAGAAGCAAGAGCAGAATCTAATAGACGGCTTGCATCATAAGTTTTGATAAGCAGTGGGAATTCTTTTGTCTCACCGCAATCTGTTAAATAGATTGCATTATAATCATCTTTAACAGAACCTAATAAGTAACGCATATATTTTTGTGCATCTTCAGAAGTATCATCTGCAAATAAAGTCCACATATGAGTGCTCTTAGAAAGAACTGAGAACATATCTGCAATAATATTTTTTGAATAGCTTACGCGAACAAAGGTTGTACAAACAAATGTTGCAAAATATTCATTAACAGATTTAACAGACGCAATTTTTCTCTTTGCGCAAGTTTCCTCTAATGAAGTCTTAACAATAGTGTAAAACTTTTCTGAAGACATATTTAAGTTTTCAAATGCTGTCTTTACAAAGATCTTTGCATTTTCCATTCCGAAAACTGAATAATTATCTTCGCCAAAGCACATGCTGGTTGCAAGGTTTGCAATATCATTTTCAACAAGGCCTGGTTTAAAATGTTCAAAGTCGATGCAATAGAGTTTATTATCACTTAAAATAAAATCTGAAAAATCAGCATCGCCCATTGACATATTAACTACATCTCTAAACTGCTTATACCAAACGCAGAAGAGTTTTGAATATTCTAAAAATTGGGCAGGGTTACTCATTGAGTCTTGCATAATCTTAGCGAAGTTTTCGCCTTCGATAAATTCGTGCTCGATGCAGCCTTCCCAGTTACTTGTCATTTCAGGGGCAAGGCCATTGCCTTTAATTTTTTCATATATGCTAGACTCCCGCACATAGTCCATGTGCAGGGCAAATGTCTTTATTACTTTGTTGTTTTTAATTTCGATTTTGTTTTTCATAAATTTGGTGTACCTGACAGGAGTTGAACCTGCGGCCTTCGGAGTCGGAGTCCGACGCTCTAATCCAGCTGAGCTACAGGTACAAAAATTTTAGGGACTACAAAATGAATATAGGGCGAAGTCCCTAAACTCCACCCTATATTATATCACTTTTTTGCTTTGATTTGGGAATAGAGAGCGCCGCCTAAAATTAAAATGGCTCCGGCCCACTGAAGAATACCCAGTTTTTCGTGCAAAATCAAGGCAGAGAAGAACAAAGACGACGCAGGGTCTATATACCCAAGAACCGCTAAACTCTGCGCATCTACGGCTTTTACGCTTGAAAAATAGAGATAATATGTCCATGCTGTATGGACAATACCAAGGATGAGTAAAATAATTATATCATTTTTCCCAATATTTGTAAACTTTATGCCCGAAGTTGCTATAGTATAAATAATCATAATTAGCGTAGCCCCTAAAAGTTCAATTACAGTTAAGGTCATGCCATCGATCTTTCCAAGGCCCGGATTTGCCTTATTAAGAAACAGCACCATCGCATAAAGGAAAGCCCCGCCAAGAGCTATGATAGCGCCCTTTTTAGGGTCGGCCCCGCCAACCTGAAGGCCATTAATAAGGATCATTCCAATAATAGCCATAAGAACCCCGATGATTCTGTTTTTCGTAAGCTTTTCTTTTAAGAAAAGAGTACTAAGAATAATCAGTATTATTGGCTGTGAATAGTAAATAAGAGTTGCTGTGCTAACATAGGTATATTTATAAGATTCAAACAGCATTAGCCAGTTTAAACCTATCATTGCACCAATTAGCAAGAGCAACAAAAACGAACCAGTCGAAATTTTACTCTTTGTTTTCCCCTTGCAAAGCAAGATTAAAAACAAAGCAAGGCAGCCTATGGCTGCCCTAAATAACACAATTTGCTCTGTTGGCAAACTAAGCCTTGTAACGAAAACTCCAAGGCTGCCCCAGATTATCATTGAGATTGTAATTTTAATTTTCGGATTTATCGACTTCATCTGTACCTACATAATAAAATGCGTCTATCATATAAGGGAAGATATGGCTCTCGTCATCTTTCTTTCCATATTGTTTAGCAGCATATTCCCAAGAAGCTAAATATACCTTATAGTGATGTACTTCGGCGCCCCCTTCTTTTGAATGTAAATCAATATCAAGAACAAAATCATAATCAGAAAAATCTTTTGCCAATTCAATTGCAACAAGAGACCCTTCAAAATTATCTACGCCAAGCGGAACAAGATCTATTTCTCCGCTGCCAGGGTTTGCCGATGCAGCATAAGACTCTGTATATGAAGGAGTTTGATTCTTAGCCCACGACTTATAAAGGAAAGTCTTAGCAATGCTAAGCATATCGTCCCATTTAAGATGGACTACCCCCGCAACATCTATATCGCCAAAGTTTTCAATCTTTGGATAAGCCGATGAAACTATTGCAACGATATTCCAGAAATCTTCTGCGCCAACATCTTCGTAATTAATCGTATTATTTAAAATATGATTATACTCAATAAATTTAATTACCGGGGCAATCATATCTGCAGTTTCTGCATAAATAGGATCTTCTTCTGGCAAGATATCCAGATTGGTATCACGCACATATTCATGCGCGCCTGGTTTTGCCTCGTAATCAGATTCGCATGAACAAAGCCCCAGGCACATAATTATTGCTAAAACTATGCAAAGTATTTTCTTCATTTTCATTTTGTAATTCCCATTAGGCGATTAGTAGTGGTTTACTCAACTTCAACATGAAGAGGAGGTTTCTTAAAGAAGATATCGTAAATAATAGGAATAATATAAAGTGTCATAAATGTTGCATAGGTTAAGCCGCCCATGATTACAACGGCCATTCCGCCACCCATCTGTGAACCAATATCGTTTCCGAATAACAAATTGCTCATAGCAAGTATAGTCGTAAGCGCTGTCATAAGAATTGGACGCATACGAGTTTTACCTGTTTCAATAAGAGCATCTCTTCTTTCTTGGCCTTCAATTCGCAGCTGATTTACATAGTCTACGAATACAATACCATTATTAACAACAGTACCCATCAAGATTGTAAAGCCCATAAGTGACATTACTGATAAGTTTTCGCCTTTTAATAACAGGCCAATCATTCCGCCGGTAAAGGCAAGTGGAACTGTGAATAATACAATAAATGGTGACAGCAAGCTCTGGAATTGTGCAACCATTACTAAGTAGATGAATAAGAAGCCTAAAGCAATAAGCTTACTCATTTGAATAACCATGTCTTGTGTTGCTTCTGCTTCACCAGACATTTCTACTCTGTAGCCTGCCGGAGCATCGTAGCTTTCTATAAGCGGTGCAAGTTCACGGGAAAGCAGAGTTGCATTTTCGCCTTCTGCTACTGTTGCAGAAACTGTCATATATCTACTATTACCAGATCTCTCAAGAGTTGATAATGTCTTTTCTGTTTCGATTGTTGCAAGATCGCTAAGCTTATACGTCTTTGTTACAGTATCGCCGTCAGAATCTGTTGTCTGAACATCGAAGGTGTAGCTTAAAAGATTGTCTTTGGTAAGTGGATATGTTCCATCTTCAATTTCTACATCAATTTCGATACCATCAACTGTAAGTGTTGTTGCATCTACTGTATTAGAAATCTTACCTGCGAGGTCCATATAAATTTGAGCAACTGAAAGGCCCTTAGACATAGCCTTGTTCTTATCAATCAAAAGATGAATTACATCGTCGCCATCTTCCATGCCGTTGGAAATTTCTTCGTATCCATCGACAGTCTTAACGATTTCCATAATATCTTCTGTGATATCTTCGACTTTGTCCATGTTTTGGCCATAAACTCTAATTGCAAGGCCCGAACCTGTAAGCATTGACATATCCATTTCATTTGCAGAAATAGAAATTTCGCAGTCGATATTTGCAGTCTTTTCTTCGATTTGATCTACAATTGCTTTGATCTCTTTTTCTGATTGGTTTTCACCTTCAAGAAGAACATAGCAAGCATAACTATCATATGCGCCCGAACTGCTGCCTGAAGCACTAAACATCGAAAGCATGCTGCCCGATGTCATTGCACTTGCAGCTTCAACGCCTTCTATATCTGAAACAGCTACAATAACTTGATCGGCAATTTCATATGATTCTTCGCGAGTCTTTGTTTCATCAACAGTTACTGTGAGAACTAAAGGTTCTGAATACATATCTGGAATCATTACAACGCCCATCTTAATAATTGCAAATACTGAACCTGCAAGAAGTGCAATTGAAAGAGTGAGTGGAATAACCTTATGCTCTAAGCACCAGTTAAGACTGCGGCCGTATTTTTCCATAAGTCTATCAAAGGCCTTGTGTTCTTTTTCGCGTGAATTTCTAAGTAAGGTTGACCCTGCTGCAGGAACAACGCTTAAAGCAACAAGAAGTGATGCTACCAAGCAGAATACTACAGAAAATGCCATAGGAATTAAGAGTTCCTTTACGATTCCGGTAGTAAAAATCATTGGAAGGAATACACAAATTGTTGTAAGTGTTGAAGAAATAATCGGGGCGGCAACTTGCCTTGCACCAGTTACTGCTGCCTGGTGTGAATTCATTCCTAAAGTTTTAAGTCTATAGATATTTTCGATTACTACAATCGAGTTATCTACTAACATGCCAACGCCAAGCGCAAGGCCCGCAAGCGACATGATGTTAAGCGTAATGTTAGAAAAGTACAAACATACTATAGCAACCAATACTGAAAGCGGAATACTAATCGCAACAACCAGTGTTGGCATTACGTCTTTAAGGAAGATTGCCAGAATGATAATAGCAAGTGCAGCACCAATAATCATACTTTCTAAGATACTGCTTGTAATAAGTGAAATGTAATCACCCTGGTTAAAGAAGGCCATGCTGTGAAGGCCCGGAGTGCTATCTTGAAGTTCTTGTGCTGCAGCAACAACAGCATCGCCTACTTCTTTTGTAGACGCAGTGCTGCTCTTATAAATCGCAAGAAGAATAGATTGTTCGCCATTAATCTTTGAATAAGATTCTTCGGCATTATCAATCATAGTAACATCGGCAACATCTGAAATCTTTACATCGCCGATATCTGTGATGTTGCAAAGAACAACATCTTTTAATACTTCTGTTGAATCAAAGTTTTCGCCAACCTTAAGCAGCCAGCTGTTTCCATCTCTATCATCGATATAGCCAGCAGGCATTTCAAAGTTTTGCGCAGCGATAAGCTGTGCAAGTGTTTTTATATCAAGAAGCTGATCTGCATTTGCATGCTTAAGAGCTTCTGCTCTTTGCTTATTAAATTTCTTGAGTGATTCTTGATACTGCTCTACGTTATCGTCGATTGTTTTTTGATTATCGTCGAGAGTTTCTTCTGCACTATCAAGCTGTTCTTTTGCTTTGTCGAGCTGCTCTTGTGTTTTATCAAAGGAATCTTGAGTGCTCTCAAGCTGTG
The DNA here is from genome assembly GCA_030536235.1 of Bacillota bacterium. Lineage (GTDB taxonomy): Bacteria > Bacillota > Clostridia > Peptostreptococcales > Anaerovoracaceae > UBA1764. The sequence goes on along the minus strand of JAUNQK010000020.1, from coordinate 497 downwards.
TCTGAGCTGATTCAAGAGAAGCAATCATAGTTTGAATTCCTGTATAAGAATTAAGCCATAAAAGTTCGTAATTACTTTTTACAGTTGGAACATCAGCAAGTGTTATATTTGAAGCTGTGAATCCAGAAGCAGTTAACCCTGAAGCTGTTCTTAATGTATCATATACAGTAAGAATCGTTGCAATACTTGGATTAATTGTGGCTTTAACTTCACCAAGTGTTGTAGCTTCAGTAAATCCTGAACCAGGCGTTAGCAGCTGAGCAACTGTTTCGCGCAACGGATTTTCAGTATTTTCTGCTATTGCACCAAGCGTCAAATTTAATACGGCATCTTCAGTATATGGTTCTAATGCATCTCTCATCATAACCAGCATACTAAGCTTATCCATTATCTTTGCAGATTTTTCTAAATTCTTTTTCTGGCTTTTAGCTGATGCAATATTATCTTCAATCTCGTCTAATGCATCGGCAACTTCTTCCTTGCCATCTTCAAATTCT
>JAUNQK010000019.1:5807-15925 GCA_030536235.1 Bacillota bacterium | reverse complement strand
GTAATCTTCAGGGTTCATAATCGTTCCATTATAGTGAACCTCGAAGTGTAAGTGCGAACCTGTTGATTTTCCAGTGCTTCCGACAAGTGCAATTGTCTGGCCCTGGTAAACCTTTTCACCAGCAGAAACATTAATTTTGCTGCAGTGGCCATACAGTGTCTCGAACAAGCCACCGTGGTCGATAATAACGCAATAACCCAGCTCGCCCTTCCAGCCGGCATAGGTAACGACTCCGCCATCGGCTGCCGTAATCTTGGTTCCAGTTGGAGAAGCAAGGTCGATTCCGTTGTGCATTCTGCCCCAGCGGTAGCCTTTATGCGACGAAATTGTGTAATTTCTAAGCGGCAGTGCAAATGTACCTGTACCCAGTTTTGCCGGAATCGGTTTTGTACCTCTATACAGAACCTCATCTACAGGGCTTGAAACCTTTGTTGATGAAAGAATCTGCTTTGAAGTTTCCTTACCGTTTACACGAGTGATAGTTGCAACAATTTCTGTCTTACCAAGAATACCTTCACTCTTGACTTCTGTTTCGCCTGCATAAATTGCAGCGTTATCAATATACTGAGTGCCATACTGAATGTCTTCAAAGTAAGTAGCAGTTTCTGTACTTGCAATAGTAATAATTGGATTAGCTTCTGATAAAGCAATTGTCTGGCCTGTTTCCAAATTATTAAAATCGACCCCGCTGTTTGCAGTTTTAATTTGATCTTCGGTTACGCCATATCTATTTGCAATTTCAGAAATTGTTTCGCCTTGTTCAACAATATGTGTGATGTCTTTGATAGTACCTGTTCTTAAGAACTTTTCTGCATCTTTATCGTTCCAAACATCACCCAGCTTTACACTGATAGTTTCAACTTCAACATCTGCTAAATAGTGAATGTCTGAATATTCAACGCCTTCGCGCTCACCTGCATAATAGTTCTTAATATTGCTTAAGATTGTTCTTGCAGTTTCTTCGTCTTCGACAATAACCTTGCGAGTGCCGGCAACATTAATTGCAGCAGCATCAACCTGAAGGTCTTTCATGTATGTAAGAGTTGTTAAGATGTCGTCTGCGTCGTCGGTCTTAAGATTGAATCCGCGAACTTTCTTAAACTCCATATCTCTTTCTACATTAAGCGAAATGTTTGCGCCGGCGTTTTCAGAAATCTTTTCTGAAATAACTTCTACTGTGTCGTAAACAAGCTTCTTTGATTTTGTTAAACCAAGAGTTTTGCCATAGTAAGAATATTCATAGGCTGTAATTGATGTTAAGAAGATTACTCCGGCAACAGATGCAATTGTAATAACGGTGAAAAGATTAAGAAGTAAACGTCTTCTTCCTTCGCACCAATAAGCAATGTCAGCAATCCAATCGCCTATGTAAATGAAAATGCTCTTTAAGTAATAACCAATTACAATAAAGATATTTGCGATATCAATTGCGAGCCCGCCTAAATCTCTAAAGAGTCTTGCTAAGAAATTGTAAGTTGTATCCCAAAAATCGACCCATGCATTGTATGCCGGAGCGCACGTGTCTTGGAAAACAGCGCTAAGCCTTGCACGTCTTTTTTCTGCAATCCAACCTACTTCACCACTCATTTCTTTCTTCGCTTTTCTTCTTTCGCGAATCAAGTTGATAATACGTGTAACCGGGCCTATTCTTCTTACTGCTTTACGCTCGGTTTTCCATAGGGCTCTGTTTGCCTGATATAAAATATTTTCTCTTTGTCTTTTAATATGAGTTTTTGCTGCCATTTATTTTCTCAAGTTTTTCTGCATAACAAGAACATGGGCTGCCGTCTTCTAAGACGCCGGTATCTTTACACTTTGCGCAGCTATAGATTTTATCTGTAGCATTTTCTGCAAAGCCATTACTTGTAAGCAAACTTGCCTTTTCCTTTAGTAATAAATCAATTCTCTTTTTTGCATTGCTAAGAGCAACACCATCGCGCCTTATTAGCGCTTGTGCTTGCTTTAAATTTTCTTCGCCAAGCTCTTCCATAATAGATTTTACTCTTGGAATCTGTCTGAAAATTTTGCTGCGAATTTCCTTAGTCTTTGCTTCATTTTCTTGTCTAATCTTTTCGTAAATATCGTTAATCTTTACTGCGATATTTTCTTCTTTGGCATTAGACTTCTTAGAATCTTTTAATACAGCATCGATGTATTTTAAATTTGGGTTTGAGATTGCAACAGTTTGTTTGCAAGCATCAAGAATCTTGTCTAAACTAATGCAATAATCGTCTACCCAAGAATTGATAATACGTTTTTCTTCTGCTGTCGGATTCCGGCTAAAACCAAGCTCGTTAAATATTGTCTTATACAAATTGAATCTGCTGTCGTTATCATTAAGGTAATCTTCGGCGTCTTCAACTGTTTTAATTTTTCTCTTTTGCCAATCTCTTAAGATTGCGCCAACATATCTAAAAGAGTTGCTTTTTCTCTTTTGAGAACAATAAGCATAGCAATATACGATAAGTTCTGGATTGATACCAGATTCATTAATCCAATATACAATCTCATTCATCTCGCGAGCCTCGAGCATTCGGCCAGTTGCCTTTTGAATGTCTTTGTAAAGCTTTGCGAGAGCCTTATCATCAAGAAGAGTCTCTTCGTGTTTTTCGCTTGTAACAGTAGTTTTGCCCATCTGCTCGCGAAGATTCACGAAAATAATATCTTCTTCTTTTCTTTTAATTAAACCTTTCTCTGTCCAATAAGACCAGCAGTCTTCTATTTGATCATCCGTTAAATTGAGCTTTCTTTTTATAGTTTGACTGTCAATTGCAAGCCCTAAATTTGTGTACATCAAAGCAAGAAGGTAGGCTTTTACATAACCTTCTGGTGCCGAAATCATGTAGTCTGCTAAGAATACATTTTCTACTTCGGTTGAATATAAATAAAAGTTGCCTGTTACTTCTTTCTTAAACATTAACTAAAAATCAATTTCTTCTTGCTCTGCGAAGTCTAAATCTGGTTCGTATTCTTCGTCTTCAAAATCTGCCGGAATATCTACTGGCGCAAAATCTTCTGCCGGGGCAGGTGCTGGTGCTGGTGCCGCTTGGGCTGCCGTGGCCGGGGCTACAGTTGCAGCCGGCTGCTCAACATAGCGTTTTTCCATAGCAACAGACGCCTTGTTTGTAAATCTTGTAAACTGTGGGTGCCATGCAAGTTCTACTACCCCTGTTTCACCATTTCTGTTTTTAGCAATGATGATTTCGCAGGTATTGCTTTGCGGAGCATCTTTATCTTTATAATAATCTTCACGGTAAAGGAACATTACCATATCGGCGTCTTGCTCGATAGCACCAGATTCTCTTAAGTCTGAAAGAATTGGTCTATGTGAAGATTCTTTTCGTTGTTCTACCGCACGAGAAAGCTGTGACAGACAAATAAGTGGGCACTTCATTTCTCTTGCAAGCTGTTTTAAATATCTTGAAATTGTTGATACTTCTTGAACACGGCTTTCAGAAGCGCCGCCCATGGACATCATCTGCAGATAGTCGATTACGATAAGATCGAGCGGAGCCTTCTCTGCAAGTCTTCTGCACTTGTTTCTGATTTCCATGACACCCATGCCCGGAGTATCATCAATAAAGATTTGAGTTTTTGATAATCTATTAATAGCCTTATTGATATCTTCGATATCGTCATTGCTAACATCGCCAACCTTAAGCTTCTTAGAATCTACGCGAGATTCCATAGAAAGCATTCTCATGCCAAGCTGCTCTTTGGTCATTTCCAAAGAGAATATTGCAACGCGAGCGTTTGAATGAAGTGCTGCGTTTTGAGCAATGTTAATAGCGAAAGCTGTTTTACCCATTGATGGACGTGCAGCCACGATAATAAAATCGCCGTCGGCAAGGCCAGATGTTTTCTTGTCGAGATCGGTAAATCCTGTTGAAAGGCCCGGAATCTTTCCGCCGTTTTTCTGCGCTTCAAGAACTTCGTTTAAATCGGCTTCAAGAATTTTTGAAATTTCTGTGTAGCCCGATTTTTGTTTTTCTTGAGCAATCGCAAGGATTGTTTCTTCTGCGTTATCAAGAATTCTTTCTGGTTCTAATTTTTCTTCATAGCACTTTGCAACGATTTCTGAAGATGCACTAATTAAAGATCTTAGTGTTGCTTTCTGGTTTACGATTTGTGCATATTCTTTTGCGTTTGCAGAAGTTGGAACAACATCTGCAAGCCCTGCAACGTAAGACCTTCCGCCTACTGCTTCAAGTGAATGACGCTTCTTTAAACATTCAGAAACAGTGATAAGGTCTACCGGTTTAGAATCAAAATGAAGCTGCATAATTGCGTTATAAATTTCTTTATGCGCTTCTTCATAGAAATCATCTGCATGCAAAATTGAAGCAACATCAAGTAGTACGTTGCTATCAATTAAGATTGAACCAAGTACGCTTATCTCGGCTTCTTTGTTATGAGGCGGAATTCTTTCGATTAGCTGATTAGCCATTTATAACCTCTACATGACATTTTGCAACTACGCCTGTATAAAGCTTAAGATCGACATCTGTCTTTCCTAAAGTTTTAATAGGGGCGCTTAAATCAACTTTCTTTTTGTCTAAGAAAATCTTGTGATCTTTTTCGAGAGCTTCTGCAATATCTTTTGCAGTGATTGCACCAAAGAGCTTTCCGTTTTCGCCAGCTTTACTTGCAATCTTTACTGTTACAGATTCAACCTTTGCTTTTGTTTCTTCTGCAACCTGTTTATCAAAAGCACGCTGTGCTTCGATTTCTGCTTTTTTTCTTTCTAACTGTTTTAAGTTAGAAGGTGTTGCTTCCATTACTAACCCCTGTGGGATAAGTTTGTTGCGAGCATAACCATCGCTTGCTTTTGCAACTTCACCAGCACGGCCAAGGCCTTTAACATCTTTTAATAAAATTACTTGCATTATATTAATTTCTCCTCACGTAAATATTTTATTACTTCTTGAATTGCTAATTCCGGAGTCTGTTCGAATTGAGCTGCGGCAATATTGATATGGCCGCCACCACCGAAGTGTTCCATCATAACTTGCACATTTATTAATCCGTTTGATCTTGCAGATACTGTTGTTTTGCCGTTTGTTAAAGCGCCTGCAACAAATACTGCGTTTACGCCTCGCATCTCAAGAAGTTCGTCGGCAGCTTGCGCTGTAAGAACCTGCATTGATTCGTCGCTTTCTTTTGTATAAGCAATTGCGTAGCCGTTATTTAAAATTTCTGCAGATGCAATCATATTAACTTTCTTTTGGAAAAAGTCTAAACGCATCTTAAAGAAGTTCATTACATTGCGCATGTCTGCGCCGTTTCTTCTAAGCCAGCTTGCCGATTCAAATGTTCTTGCACCTGTGTTTTGGGTGAAGTTCTTTGTATCAAGAGTGATTCCGGCAAGAAGTGCATCCATTTCAAATTTTTCAAATTCGAAATTGTTTCCGGCATATTGAATCATTTCGCATACTTGTTCTGAAGCAGAGCTTGCGAAAGGCTCCATATATGTAAGCATTGTATTTTCAATTGCGTTTGCAGATTTTCTGTGGTGATCGATAACAACAAGCTTCTTGCAGCGATCAAGTAGGCTTTGCTCTTCGCACATTGGGCCGATATGTGTATCGACAATTACAAGAAGAGTTTCACGCATTGCAAGTGCATTTGCCATTTCGCCGTTAATAAATTCGAAGCGGCCTGTTTCGCGTGCTGCTTGATATGCAAGTTCGATTGCTTCGTTTGGTTCGTTTAAAACGATGTAAGCTTTTTTCTTTGCAGCCTGTGCAAGTGCTGCAACACCAATTGCAGAGCCAAAGCTGTCTAAATCTGGCCTTACGTGGCCCATAACAAGAACTTTATCGGCATCATGAATTAACTGAACTAATGCATGAGCCATAATTCTCGACTTACCCTTGTTTCGTCTTTCAACGTTTGAAAGTGAACCGCCAAAGTATTCGATGTCGTCGCTTGATCTTTTAATTACTACCTGGTCTCCGCCACGGCCTAAAGCGAGGTCTAAAGCTTGGTAAGCATAAGTATCAAGCTCTGCTAATGTTGCGGCATCAACACCGATTCCGATAGAAAGTGTTGTTGGGAAATCTGCTTCGGTTTCAACTTCATGAATTTTTTCCATGATGCTAAAATTGTCTTTAAGCATTGCGTCAATTTCTTTATGCTCGCAGAATAAAATGTATCTGTTACTTCTATATCTTGTAAGGCTCGCATTAAGCGTTGCAGCCCATTCACGCAGCATTGTTTCAATTTCTGCAACAATTACTGATTGCTTTTCAACTGGGCTTGCAGCCATAAGCTCGTCGTAGTTATCAACGTTAATAAGTGCAAATGCAGGGCGGCTATCTTTAAATTTGTCTCTTACGATTTCGGCAGCAGTTACATTTTCGAAGTAGATCATTCTCTTGCTGTGGCCCGATTCGTCTTGAGTGCTTGCTGTAAGTTTATATCTGCTTTCTTTATAAGTAATAATCGCTTCGTATTGTTCTTGTTCAAATAACTTCTTAAGAATCTTTGAGTCGATTATTTCGGCGATACTGTCTTCGCTTGTGATTTCATTTCTAAAGCCTTCATTCGACCAAGTTACATCGCCATTGATATTACTAATGCACATATAAATTGGGCAGGTATCAATAAAGTTTCTTGTAATCTCATCGTTTTCTTGTGTAAGGTTTGATTTGATTTCGGCAATTTGCTTTTCTGTTTGCACGGCAGCAATTTTTGCGTGGTAAATAGAAACAAATACTACTGCAACAAGGCAAGCGACTCCGGCCCAGAGTTTTAAATATAAAACTATAAGGGAAATCACAACCATCACAATGAGGTCGAGCTTAATATAAGGTTGTACTAATGTTTTAAAATCTTTTCTTTCCATAATTAAAACCCCTTGCGCCAAAAATACGCAAAGTTATACCCAATAATTATAACACAAAAGAGCCCTATATATAGGGCTCTTTGAGTTTAAAAAATGTATACTATATCTAGTGCTTATTTTAATCTCTTATCGCATTTTATAGTTAATTTTGTGCCTACGCTTTGGAATATTTGAACCAAAAGGATAAGTAAAATTACTGCGAGGAGCATTACCAAATATTTGTAGCGATAATAACCATAGTTGATGGCAATTTTTCCGAGGCCTCCGCCACCGATAATACCGCTCATGGCTGTGTAGCCAAGAATGGTTGTGATAGCTGTTGTCAAATTGGAGATAAGGCTTGGAATACTTTCCGGAAGCATAACCTTAAATACAATTTGTGCCGGAGATGCACCCATCGATTGCGCCATTTCAATAAGGTTAGGGTTAACTTCTCTAAGAGAAGTTTCTGCTAGTCTTGCAATAAATGGGAATGCTGCAATTACAAGTGGAACGATTGTTGCCACGGTTCCAACTGATGTCCCAACGATTGCTCTTGTAAGTGGAATTACAAGGATCATTAAGATTAAGAATGGAACTGAACGCAGTAGGTTAATAATAATATTTAGTAATTTCATTACAACGCCAGGAAGAGGTTTTACGCCCTTCTTTTCGCCGGTTACTAAGAGTATGCCAAGTGGCACGCCAAGAATAACTGCAAACAGCGTTGATAAAACTGTTACATATAAAGTTTCCCAAGTTGCAATTAAAAATTCTGATTTTACAATATCAATTGCTTCTGCAATTGCAGCGCTTGTAAAAGCATTACTTATCATTTACTTTCACCTCCTCGGCAATAACACCATTGTTGGTGAAGAATAAAACAACTTCTGCTAAAACAGCATAATCGCCTTTTACATTAAGAAGCATCGTTCCAAATGTTTTGTCGCCAATAAGTTTTGTTGTTGCGCTAACAATACTTGCGTTGATTCCTTTTTCTGCAGCAAGACGTGCAATGAGTGGTTGGCCTGCTAATTCATCGCCATTAAATACAAGGCGAATAAATCTATCGTCTTTTCCGATCTTAACAGGAAGCACTTCTTCGCCTTCTGGGAATACTAATTTTCTTGCAGCCTCTGTCTTTGGCTTTGAGAAAATTTCTGCAACTTCACCTTGTTCTACAACTTTTCCGCCATCAATAATTGCAACTCTTGTGCATGCACTTTCTACAACGTTCATTGAGTGAGTAATCATAATTACTGTGATGCCAAGACGCTGATTGATGTTTTTAATTAAGTCGAGAATTTGTGTTGTTGTTGAAGGGTCGAGCGCAGATGTTGCTTCGTCGCATAAAAGCACTTTTGGGCTTGTTGCAAGTGCACGTGCAATTGCAACTCTTTGTTGCTGCCCGCCGGAAAGCTGTGCAGGGTAAGCATTTGCTTTATCTTTTAAGCCAACCATGTCGAGCAATTCTAAAGCCCTTGTTTTTGCGGTCTTTTTATCGATTCCGGCAAGCTCTAATGGGAAGCATACGTTGCGCAGATTAGTTCTTTGCATAAGAAGATTGAAGCCCTGGAAAATCATTGTGATTTCTCTGCGCTTTTTTCTTAATTCTTTTTCGCTTAAAGAACCGATGTCGACGCCATCGATAATTACTTGACCATCAGTTGGTCGTTCGAGCATGTTAATGCAGCGAACAAGTGTTGATTTGCCGGCACCAGACATTCCGATAACACCAAAGATGTCGCCGTCGTTAATTTGCAGTGAAACATCTTTTAGCGCTTCGACTTCGCCCGCTGCTGTTTTGAATGTTTTTGATAAGTTTTTAATTTCAATCATTTTTCTACTACTTAAGTGCGTCCCAGTTGTTGTAGCTTGCGCTGTATACGCCCATTGGTTCGTGGTGTACTTCAAGTACCCATGCAATGTGTGTTCCGTTTTCTGCGTTGAAGTCTTCCTGATAAGGAACGTGTGCGAAGAAGTTTGCATAAACTTCGCCAGATTCAACTACGAGGTTTGGCTGAACGTAATCTGTGTATTCAATAATATCAAGAGTGATATCTTTTTCTGCAAGAACTTCTTTAGCAACTGCAAGGATTCCGCAATGTGGAGTTGGGGAAGCTGCGATTGAAATTGTTGTTCCGGCAAGAGCTGCATAATCAACGCTTGCATCTGTTCCGTCTGTTACATTTGCAAGATCGCAAACGATTGCGCCCTTGTATGTGTCGTTAATATATGCTTCTACCTTTTCACTGTTGATAGCTGCAACGAGAGCCTTTGTTGCGTCTGCATTTACGTTGTCTTCCTTAACGCAGATTACGTTAGGATAAGAAACGTCTGTGCCTTCTGTTGTGAATGGTGTAAGGCCAGCTTCAATTGCATAGTTTGAATTGATTACTGCATATGTTACATCCTGAAGCACACTTGGAATCTGTGCAGCTTCAACTTCGAGGAACTCGATGTTGTAAGGGTTTTCTGCAATGTCTCTTACTGTTGCAAGAACGTCGCCTGTATCGTTAAGCTTAATAACGCCCTGTGCTTCGAGAAGTGCAAGTGCTCTTGCTTCGTTTGTTGAGTCGTTAGGAACAGCGATCTTAAAAGCTGTCTTTGTATCTTCGCCACCGCAAGCTGCGAGTGAGAAGACGAGTACTAATGAAAGTACGATTGCGATAAGTTTTTTCATTTTCGTTTCTCCTTTTTCTTTAAAAAATAAAAACTCGGAAAGCCAAATCACTTTCCGAGTTAGGTTAACATTAAATTAATAGATTAGGAAAGTATCTGACTTTTAACTGCGCGCAAACCTTTGCGCATTGGCATAGCCATGCACATGTCCATCATCATCATGCTGTTGTTGCGAGCTTTGTTTGTCATTTGATTTCCTCTTTGTTTATTATTAACAAATAATTTAGCACTATATTGTGCTAAAGTCAACATTATTGATTCAATTTTTTTATAGCATTTAAATATTGCCCAAGAAGCCCTAAATTTACAAAATAATAATTTGCCGGCCCCTTGCTTTGAATTTCGACAAGGCCGCTGCTTGTAAGCTTATTCATGTGCTGGCTTACTGTAGACTGGGCATAGTCAAATTCATTTACAATATCTTTGTTGCAAACCTGCTGGCGTGCCAAATTATTAGTATAGATAAATCTAAAAATTGCAACTCTTGCCGGATGCCCCAGAGCATCGCCAGCCTTCGCGATTAGCCTATAATCTTCATTTGTCATTATTTCTTTTCTGATTCTCATAGGCATATTATATCGTTATTAGGCGATTAAATCAATTGTTTCAA
>JAUNQK010000019.1:0-5707 GCA_030536235.1 Bacillota bacterium | reverse complement strand
TGCGCCTTCTTATCACGAATGTATTCTACCTGAACTTTGTCGCCAACTCTATGGCTAACCAGAACCTTGTTAATCTTGTTCATGGTTCCAACCTCGATATCATCAACCTTTGTGATAATATCGCCAACGCGGATTCCGGCATCTTTTGCACCGCCGCCATCGGTAAGATTTGAAACATAGATTCCTTTGTCGGTTCCGAAGTTATCAATAAGCTGCTGGCTGTTGTACTGAGTTTGCTCGTCAAGGCCGATTCCGCTAATACCAATATATGCCCTTACGAAACTTCCGGTTTCTTTAATTTGCTCTACAATTGGGGCCGCAACATTGATAGGGATTGCGAATCCCATGCCTTCGCCACTGCTTGCCTTGGCTGTGTTAATGCCAATTACTTTTCCTTCTGAGTTAAGAAGTGGGCCGCCGGAATTTCCACCGTTAATTGTAGCGTCGGTTTGCATAAGGCCTTCCATTGTTGTTCCGCTCGAACTGCTTGCACTTGAAGAAACGGTAATTGTTCTATCAAGGCCCGAGATTATGCCCTGTGAAATTGATCTTTCGAACTGAAGGCCTAAAGGGTTTCCAATTGCTGCAGCATAAGAGCCGATATTTACTAAATCGCTATCTGCCAGCTCTGCAGCTGTAAGGCCATTTGTTTCGATTTTTACAACGGCAAGGTCGATTGTTGAATCGTTCCAAAGAACTTTTCCTTCGACATCTTGGCCATCGTATAAAGATACTGTGATAGATTTTGTATCACCATCGTTTACTACGTGGGAGTTTGTTAAGATATAGCCGGCTTCGTCAACGATAACGCCTGTGCCAACCGCGGTTGTGTCGTATGAATAGCCGCCGCCACCGCCACCAAAACCGAAGCCAAAGATGTCAAATGGATCCATGCTTGTTGAAACCTGTGTTGAAACCGTTGAAATTCCAACAACAGACGGCATTACCTTTTTGGCGATTGCTTCTGCAATAGTAATATCTTCGCTTGGATTGATAGTTATATTGCTTTGAGGGTTTTCGCCAGGAACAACCTCGCTATTCCCTGCGCCGTATTTTTGGTTGTAGACTGCTGCCCCTGCGAGGCCTCCGGCAAAGCTAAAGCAAAGCACGATTGCAGCTATTAATATAATAGATAGTATTTTATTTTTTTTATCCATAGATCTCTGATACCTCACTTCTGGACAAAACGCATAACCTGCAAGCGTTTGGCTTGCAACCCTTTTCCCTTAATATATTTTCCATTGTGGCGCGGGCCATTTCTGGAAAGTTGTTTTCTTTACTTAAATGGGCTAAAAGCACCAATCTCTTTTTCGAGCTATTTTCAGAAGCGATAAGCTCGGCCAAGGCTGTTGCTGCGGCTTCGTTTGAAAGATGGCCTTTATTCCCGAGAATTCTTTGTTTCAAGAACCATGGGTATGGGCCAACCTTTAAGATATTTTCGTCGTGGTTAGATTCTAAAACCAAAATATCGGCTTTAGCCATATATGGAATAATGCCCTCGCACACATAGCCGGTGTCGGTTACAATGCAGATGCAGTTTTCGCCGTCGCTTAAGCAGTAGCCAACAGGGTCGGCAGCGTCGTGCGATGTTGAAAAACTTTCTATATTTATTGAACCTACACTAAAGCTGTCACCTGGGCAAAACGTGTTGCAAAGCTCGCGGTTTAGATCTAAATTTATCGCATCAAGAGTTTTAGCGCTCGTATAAATTTGCCTATTAAGTTTTAATAGAGGTGACAAACCTCTGATATGATCGCTATGTTCGTGGGTAACAAGAATTGCGTCAACATCTTCGGCATCGATTCCGATATTATAAAGACGTTCACAAATCTGTTTACCGCTTAAGCCAGCATCAACCAAAAGAACGGTGTCTTCTGATTTAATCATGTAGCAGTTCCCCGAGCTTCCGCTTGCAAGGGAACAAATTTTTAAGCTCATCTATGTTTTAGCCCTCTACTCTTAAAATATGCTGAAATTATTCACCAAATGCGGCATAATAATATGAATTTCCGGCAGAACTTACCTTCCAATAAGGAAGCGCTGTATCTTGACCTGCGCCGGAATATGCTGTTCTATCTACAAGATAGATAAGTTCTAAATCGTCGATTTCTCCGCTTACGCTTTCGAGACTCTTAAGCAGCGCGGTGTAAGCAGGCAAAACTTCGATGTCGATATCTGTTTCTTGAATTGCTTCGATGTAATCGCTGCTTCTAATTCCTAAAACCTCGATAGGAAGATCTTCGTAAACTGTTCTTGCGAGGCCTCCCGGGATGGCGCCCTCTTTAAATCTTAAGGTTACTACTCTAACGCTTTCTGTTTTCTTTGGAACCGCGCAAACAACATCTATGCCTTTGCTTTCTATATACTCAATTGCAGATTCTGTTTTCGCTTTTATTTCCTGAACCTTATCGCGCTGCTGATTAAAATAGACTCCGGTTAAAATTAAATTAACAACTATTAAGGCTGCTATTAATATGCTCTTTGCTCTAGACCAATCCATAATGCACCCCTAATATTCTTGCAACCTGAAGTATGAAACTTTCGAATTCATAACTTCGTTTGTAATGCGATAACATCCGTTTTCAAGTTGGAATTGATAATAGTAATTATCGCTTCCCATTAATTTAACATTTGTTAATTTAAATTCTGCGCCATCAAAATCGATAGCCTTTGCATCGAATAATAATGCTGTTTCTAAATCTTTATAGAAATTGCTTTCGCCTGCGCTTGCAACATCTTCTTTAAATTCAAAGTCGCCATTAACATATACAGTTAAACGTTTTTCTCCGTAGCCATACATGTAAGTTTCGTTGCCAATGTTATCTGTTATCTTTCTGATAAAATCGAAAGTTTCACCGAAAATATTTTCTGCGAGATCTTCACTTGCGATTTCTATTTCAATTGGTTCAACATCTAAGTTATTTTCTTGAATCTCAAGTGTTAAGCTATCAAGATTTTCTGCATTGATATCATGAAAAACTTTGCCCGCAAATTCTTTTTCAATTCTATCTGTTGAATAATAATTTTCGCCCGAAATAACTTTATAGCAATTGTCTGCGGAATCAATTAAATATATGCATTCTTTTGATTTATCAGAGAACACTATTGCATTAAAGAAAATATTTTTGTTTTCACTTTCAACAGTTTTTTCTATTAATTTTTTGCAATAATCGTCGAATGGATATGAGAAAGAATAAGTAATAATAATTGAGTCTTCTTCAAGAGCAACTTTATCAACTTCTTCTTTTGTACTTTTTTCAATGCTGATTGTTGATGAAGATAATAGATGCCCTGCGCATTCGTCAACTGCTCTATCGATTCCGGTAGTATCAAAACTTAAATTATATTTGCCTTGCCCTTTTGATTGAATGAAACAATTTGGCTTAATGTAGTCACCAACATTAATTATAATTTCATTTGTTCGGCCGCCAGGAATAATATCGGAAATTGTAAAGTCATTGCCGCTTTGATTTAAGCACAAATACAAAAGTAGTATTGTTGTGAAAAACAATACTACTAAAATTGCCGTTTTAATATGTTCGAATAATTGAAGCTTTTTGTTCATTACTTAACGAGTGATTTAATAAATTTGATGAGAGACTGAACAAGGCTTGTCTTTGCTGCTTCTACAGGAACAACTTTTGTTTCTGCAGCTTTTTCGTCTACCTTTTTCTGAAGTGCAACGAAGTGGCTGTATGTCTCTTCTACCTTATCGTCTTTGTCTAAAACTTCAAGTTTAATTCTGTATACACCAGGTGTGAGTTTTTCGATCTTCTTTGTGAAAGCACCAACTTCACCTGTTGCCGTATAAGCTGTAGGTTCTGCAACAACAATTTCATTAAATTCCTGTTTTTCGTTTTCTTCACCTAAGCTAAAGTTTGCAACGATATTTTTAACTTTAAATTCTGGCTTTTCAACTAACTTATATGTCTTTTCAAAACCAGCAGCAAAAGCTTTTAAAATGTCTGCGTTAAAGTCTTGTGTATCGATATCTTTAAGAACTACTTTCTTATCTTTATCGAGACCGCCATATTCTTTTTCTTCGAATACAGTTACCTGAACTTTTTTCTTATCTAAAACCTTTACTGAAATAAGAAGGCTATCATCGGCAAGGACACTATTTTCTACTGGGCTAACAATGCTTGCTTTTGGTGTTGCTGCGAATGCACAAACACTTGCCAGCATGCAAACTGCCAATAAGAAACTAATGACTCTTTTTAGATGTTTCATAGGCCCCCTCCTTTCTCGGTTTACACTACTACTCATAAAATAACACTTATAGTATACAGTAAATATATTACAAAACTGTTACAGGTAGTTTACGCTTCAAAAACCATTTTTTAGGCGTTCTCTTTGATAAAGACATTAGCCAGTTCGTCGGCCCTGTTATTCTTGGCCGAAATGTACTGAAAGTCTTCTAAAGAAATCATCCCGTTATGGTCGATATATTTCATGTAAGCTGATTTTAAGGTGGATTCCTTAACGTGGCCCTTAACCAGGTAGAACTGAATTTCTTGATCTTCCATAAGCTCGATTAGCTTTTGCCAGAGCTCTTTGTTTTCTACCGCAGCCTTTGATGAAGTTTTCCATCCGTTCATTTGCCACTTAACATACCACTTCTCTTTGAAGCAGTTTATTAAGTACGAGCTATCTGCATAAATTTTTATGCTTAAGCCTTTCTCTTTTAAAGCGGACAAAGCTTCGATTAAAGCCATAAGTTCCATGCGGTTGTTGGTGGTATTTACTTCCCCGCCATGAAGCTCTTTTGAATATTGTCCATACTCTAAGATGGCTCCCCAGCCCCCTATGTTGTTGTCGTTCTGATTGCCACTGCAGGCACCATCAGTATATATTCTTACTTCTTTCATCGCCTATTTACGATTAACGATATTGTTCCTTTATTCTTCTTCTAAAAGCTCGATTAATCTGTCTAGTTCTGCTCTGCTGTAATATTCGATTTCAATCTTACCGCGGCTTTCAGAGCCATTGATTAACACCTTTGTGCCAATGCTTTGGCTAAGCTTTTCTTCAACCTCTTTAAACGCTGCGTCTTTTTTAGACTTCTTTTTGCCTGGCTTTGCTTTTTTGGTTCCGGCATAACTTTCGATTTTACGAACCGACCAACCTTCTTTAACAGCCTTCTTTGCAACCTCGAGCTGAAGATCTTTTCCGGAGAGTCCGGCAATGGCCTTTGCGTGGCCAGTTGAAAGCACGCCGCCTTCGACCATGTCTTGAACTTCTTTAGGAAGCTTCAAGAGTCTAAGTGCGTTGCTAATGTATGGGCGCGATTTGCCAACGGCCTTTGCAACCTCTTCTTGAGTGAGCCCGTAGTCGCTCATAAGTGCTGCGAGGCCCTGAGCTTCTTCAATCATATTCAGGTCTTCGCGCTGCATGTTTTCGAGTAAAGCGATAAGAGCATTTTCTTGATCGGTAAATTCTCTTACGATTGCCGGAATCTTTTTAAGGCCAGCTTTACGCGCTGCACGCCAGCGACGTTCTCCAGAAACAAGTTCAAATGCGTTTTTATTTTTTCTAACTACGATTGGCTGAATTAAGCCATAGGTCTTAATTGAATCTGCTAATTCGTTTAATGCTTCTTCGTCAAAAACGCGGCGAGGCTGTTTTGAGTTTGGCTTAATGTCGTCAAGCGGAATATAAATTACCTGGCCAGCAACATCTTCTGAATTTTTAGGCGCAGCTGTTTTGG
>JAUNQK010000001.1:21232-53914 GCA_030536235.1 Bacillota bacterium | reverse complement strand
AGACATTCTGATGTTCTTTGTTTCTTCTGTTGCAGCCGGAATTTCAGCTGTGCTTTCAGGAGCATTGTCTAAAAGATAGAATAAGTATTCGCCGTAATCTTCATATCCATAGTTTGCAGCTGTATCTTTTCCTTCTTTTGAAAGCATCCAGTTGATAAGAGCTTCTGCACCAACGGTGTTAAGCTTAACATCAGCAACTGGGTTGCCATCAGCATCAACAAATGGAGCTGCTGGGTTAACACCTAAGAGAGAATAAGTATTAATCATGCTATCATCTTGTTCATAAAGGATAGTAAGATCAACGCCTTCTTCTACTGGTTCAGGTGCTGCTTCTTGTTTTTCGCTGCATGCTGCTAATGTGAAAATCATAGCAAGTGCAAGCAAAATAGCTAATAATTTTTTCATTTTTCCCTCCTAAAATAAAACGAGCCACAAAAACAGTGGCTCGTCAACCAACGAAAGATATGATTTGATATTTGCATTCGGCCATTACCGCTGCGCAAAATCTACAATTATTATATCATTGTTTTGTTGTTTTTTTTATGAAAAATACCTACAATTAAAATAGAGGATTATTTTTTAAGAAAGCTTGAGGTAAGTAATGCTTAGTGTAAAAACCCCTGAAGAAGTTATTGAGGTAATCAATAAGAATTTTGAAAATTTAAATAGAATTGAAACCGTCGGTTTGCTCGATTCCTTAGGCAAAGTACTTGCAGAAGATATTGTTTGCCAAGAGTTTATTCCAAACTTCACCAGATCTACAGTTGACGGCTATGCAGTAATATCAAAAGACTGCTTTGGCTGCAGCGAAAGTATTCCGGCAATACTTCCTGTTACCGAAGAAATCGAGATGGGCATGATGCCAACGAAAACTCTTGATAAAGATACCTGCATGAAGATTCCAACCGGAGGTGCCCTTCCTGAAAATGCTGATAGCGTTGTAATGCTTGAATACACAGAAGACTATGGCGATGGCAGTGTTGGAATTATGAAACCTGTTGCCCCTGCAGAAAATGTTATCTTTAAAGGTGATGATAAAAAGCCTGGCGATATTCTCTTAGCAAAAGGATGCAAAATAGGCTCCAAAGAAATTGGGGCTTTGGCAGCAATGGGCATTAGAACCATTAAAGTCGCTAAGCCTTTAACAATTGGAATTATTTCAACAGGTAACGAATTAATCCCTTCAAGTGAAACTCCAAAAAGTGGAGAAATTAGAAATGTAAATTCCGATTTACTTGCAGCAATTGCTTTAGAAAATGGCTGTAAGTATATCGACTATGGAATTATAAAAGATGAAGAAAAGCTTTTATTAAACACCGTAGAAAAAGCCTTAGAAGAATGCGACCTGGTTCTTTTATCAGGCGGGAGCAGTGCCGGAGAAAAGGATTATGCAGCGCGTGTTATTTCTGAAAAAGGAGAAGTTCTGTTTCATGGAATAGCAATGAAACCAGGAAAACCAACAATTCTTGGCAAGGCTTTAGGAAAACCTATCTTTGGGCTTCCGGGGCACCCGGTTGCAAGCTACTTCGTATCAAAACTGTTTGTATGCTACGCAATTAAGGTATTACGCGGTGAAAATAAAAAAATGATTAGAGCAAAAGCGGTCTTAACCGAAAGCATCGAATCTAATCACGGCAGAGCTCAATACGGCGGAGTCTTTCTTGAAAATAAAAACGGAAAACTGTTTGCTTCCCCTGTTCACAGTAAATCGGGGCTCATTACAACATTAGCCATGACAGATGGTTATTATCAAATAGATAATGAATGTGAAGGTATAGCTAAAGGAAATGAAATCGAGGTGCTCATTTATGAAGGCTAATTACTTAACTAATGTTCCACTTGAGAAGGCAAAAGACAATTATTTAAAAGCATTAAAAGAAAATGGTTTTGCAGGCCAAAAGGAAACCATTAAAACAAAGGATGCCATTGGTCGCATCACTGCAAATGCAATATATGCAGCAATTAACGCTCCGCATTATCCAGCAAGTGCAATGGATGGAATTGCTCTTGTAGCAAGCAAAACATTTGGAGCAAGTGAAACGACACCTGCAATTTTAAGCAAGAAAGATTACATTGTCGTTGATACAGGCGACCCAATCCCTGATGGATGCGATGCCGTTGTAATGATCGAAGATGTAATCGAAAAAAATGGCAAGGTTTATTTATATAAACCTGCAAGCCCTTGGCAGCACATTAGACAAATTGGCGAAGATATTTGCCAAGGCGAAATGATTGTGCCATCACATACAAGAATTAGTGCTTCAACAATAGGCGCCCTTTTAGCTGGCGGAATCGTTAGCCTTGATGTAATAAAAAAGCCTCTCGTTGGCATTATTCCAACCGGTGATGAAATTGTAAAGCCAAGCGCTAACCCAAAGCCTGGTGATATTATTGAATTCAATTCTTCAATATTCTCAGGAATGTTAAAGGAATGGAATGCAGATACAAAGGTTTATCCTATCGTAAAAGATAAGCCAGACAAAATTAAAGAAGCTATTAAAAAAGCACTCGATGCCTGCGATATAGTAATCTTAAATGCCGGTTCATCTGCTGGCCGTGATGATTATTCTTCTAAAGTTATTGCCGAGCTTGGCGAAGTTTTATATCACGGAATCTCCATAAAGCCAGGTAAGCCAGCAATTTTAGGGCTTAAAGAAAGCCAACCGATTTTAGGTGTTCCTGGCTATCCTGTTTCAGGAATTATTGTCATCGAAGAACTGTTAAAACCTATTATTGACGAATGGTTTAGAGATGGCGGCAAAGAAAAAGAATTTGCCAAAGCAGTTTTAACAAAACCAATAGTATCAGGACTAAAATACGAAGAATTTGTCAGGGTTAAGCTCGGTGAAGTTGATGGCAAACTTGTAGCGTCACCTCTTAATAGAGGCGCCGGCGTAGTTTCTTCATTCATGAAGGCCGATGGAATAGTTAGAGTTCCTGAAAAAACTGAAGGTTTTAATGCCGGCGAAGAAATAGAAGTAGAATTACTAAAACCTCGCGAAGCCCTAAGCAATACACTTGTTGCAATAGGTTCTCACGACCCGCTAATTGACGAACTGGCAGACATGCTTCACAGCGCAAACCCTAAGCTTTATTTAAGCTCTACCCACGTTGGTTCGATGGGCGGCCTTATGGCAGTTAAACGTGGGGAAACTCACATAGCAGGAACTCATCTTCTTGATGAAAATAACGGCACATACAATTATGCTTTCATTGAAAAGTATTTCCCAAAGGGTGGCGTTAGACTCGTCGAATGTGTTGGAAGAACCCAAGGCATTATGGTTCAAAAAGGCAATCCATTAAAAATCAAAGCAGTTTCCGATCTCGCAAAAGAAGGCCTTCGCTATGTTAATAGACAAAAAGGCTCGGGAACAAGAATCCTGTTCGATTATCTATGCAAAAAAGATGGCATTGATACTGCATCTATTTATGGATACGACCGCGAAGAATTTACACATTCTTCAGTTGCTACGCAAATTGCAAATGATACAGCAGATGCCGGAATGGGAATCTATTCTGCATCCCATATTTACGATTTAGACTTTATACCTATCTGCACAGAGGTGTACGATCTTCTTATCTCGGATAGCGCATGGGACAGCCCAATGGTAAAAGAGCTACTCAAAATACTAAAATCAAATGAATTTAAAGAAAGATTAGAAAAGCTTGGAGGCTACACTTTAAATAAACCTGGTCAAGTTAAGCTTCACTTATAAAACAGGAGGTTTGCATGTCATATACAGCAATAGTAATCACAATTAGTGACAGAAGTTTTAAAGGCGTTAGAAAAGATTCTTCAGGGCCAGCACTTTGCGAAATGTTAAAGGAAAATAACTTTGAAATTATCGGCACTAAACTAATTCCAGACGACCCAGATGATATTAAAAACACACTAATTTGGGCCTGCGACACAGCAAAAGCCGATTTGGTTTTAACAACTGGCGGGACAGGTTTTGGAACAAGAGATAATACTCCAGAAGCAACAAAAGCAGTAATAGAAAAAGAATGCCCGGGCATTCCAGAAGCTATGCGTGCGGAGTCATTTAAGATAACACCTTATGCATGTTTATCAAGAGAAACTGCAGGCATAAGAAAACAAAGTTTAATAATCAATTGCCCCGGAAGCGAAAAGGCTGCTAAAGAAAACTTTGGAGCAGTAATAAAAGCTGTAATTCATGGGCTCGCAATGGTTCATAACATCGATCACGAGAATTTAAAAATGGGATAATCTTATCCCATTTTTATTATTTCATAAGTATTATCTTTTAAATCTGCAATTAGTAAAGAATTGATTAATTCGCTATCTTCACTGGTAAGCAGCTTATAAGCTTCTGCTGTTTGCGCAGCGCTACATGCTTCTACCGTGAAAGCAAATGTTTCCACACTATTCTTTTCAAGCTTTCCTTCAAATAAATTTCGCAAAAGCTTTGAACCTGGCATAACAACTGCAATCTGATAATTCCATGTGCCAACTGCACCGTGAATAAGCGGGATGTTTAATTTCTCACATGCTTCTTCAAGAATAAATCTTGAATTTGTATTATCTAAGGCATCGATTACAATATCTGCGCCTTGTATTAGACTTTCAGCATTATCTGCATCAAGAAAGTTTGGCACTGCAATAAAATCGCCAGCAAAGCCCAGCTCTAAAGCTCGACTTTTTGCACATTCGACCTTAAGCTGCCCAATGTTATTTGGGTTAGAATAAAGCTGGCGATTTAGATTTGATGTTGAGAAAACATCTCCATCGCATACTATTATTTTGCCAACCTTTAAGCGTATTAAGTTTTCTACCACATAGCAACCAAGGCCTCCACACCCGGCAACAAATATGGTTTTATCTTCTATACTCACCGCTTTTTCCACCTGCTTTATATTCTAACTGAATGTCAGAAATCTTAATGTCACGCTGAACCGCTTTGCACATATCATAAATAGTTAAAGCTGCAACGCTAGCTGCTGTAAGGCTTTCCATTTCTACACCGGTTTTGCTGCTGCATTTTGCTGTCGCGGCTATTTTTATTATGCAATTTGCATCGTCTAATTCAAAATTAATATCTACGCCGCTTAATGGAATGTTGTGGCACATCGGAATAATATCAGATGTTTTTTTCGCAGCCATAATCCCGGCAATTTGCGCAGTTGTAAGCACATCGCCTTTTTTCATTCCGCCGGTTTTTATAAGTTCATATGTTGTTTCATTAACATATACTGCAGCGCAAGCAATGGCTGTTCTTTCAGTAATTTCTTTTTCACTTACATCAACCATTTTTGCGAAGCCTGCTTCGTTAAAATGAGTAAAATCGCTCATATTAACCCCCTATTTTATTCATATCTCTTTGAGATTTTGAAATATTATACGCATCAAGTTCTTGATGCTCTTTTGGTTTTGCTAAAATTGCTTCTTTGAGTTTTTCTTCAAGAGCACTGCCATGGAGGCCCTTAATAGAAATCTCGTCTTTGCTGTGAAGGCACGGTTTAATAAAACCTTCTGCTGTTAGTCTAATTCTATTACAGTCTTTACAAAAGCTGCAGCTTACTGGTGAGATTAAACCAACTCTTCCTTTATAGCCTTCCTTTTGATAGATTTGAGCAACGCCTTCAATCCCTTTATATTCTAAATCTTTAACTTTTTTGAGAACGACAGAGTTTGGAATATAGGCTTCTTCTGGCATCGATGTATCTGGCATATGCATTAATTCAATAAATCTGACATCAATATCATAATCCTTTGTTAAATCTACCATTGCCGGAATTTCGTCGTCATTAAACCCACCCAGAAGAACCGTATTAAGCTTAATCTTTTTAAACCCTGCATTTAAAGCTTTGCTTATCCCGCCCATGGCATCTGCAAAGCTGCCACCTCTTGTTATTTGGTCGTATCTCGCAGCGCTTAGCGTATCAAGTGAAATGTTTACTCGGTCGACTCCGGCAGATTTTAAATCATCTGCCATTTCATTAAGAAGTATTCCATTAGTAGTTAAAGCTAAATCGTCAATTCCATCAATAGCTTTAATTTGTTTACAAAAATCTATTACACCTTTTCTAACCAGAGGTTCTCCGCCGGTTAAACGAATTTTATGAACGCCAAGCTTTGTTGAAACCTCAATTATTTCTAAGAGATCTTCAAAAGACAAAATATCGTTATGATTGAGCTTACAAACGCCAGAAGCAGGCATACAATACCTGCAGCGCAGATTGCATCTGTCGGTAAGCGAAATTCTTAAATATGAAATTTCTCGATTATATTTGTCAAGCATAATGAATACATCCTTTAAATCTATTATAATATAAAAAAGGAGCTCTAACATATGAAAGTAGTAATTGATGAATGGTTAAAAGAAGCCAAAGAAAGTTCTAATGCAAACAAAGTTGGAATGTGGCTTATGCATAATGGCGTTGTTAGGTCAACTGCAAAAGCAGAAGTTAGAGAAGGCATTGCTTCTGGCGAAGTTAAAGCCATGGATTTTAGCTATGATGCATTAAAACTTGAAGAGATTTTAGAGCGCGGCAAAGCACTTGCCGGAATCTATTATTTACGTGCCGAGCTTGCATCGGGAAAGCTTAAAGCAGGCGACAGCATCATGTATGTATTAATCGGAGCCGATACAAGGCCTCATGCGGTTGATGCACTAAACAGCATTGTTGGGGAAATTAAGGCGACGTGTGTTAAAGAAGTGGAAATTTTTTAATTTAAAAGCCCTGGGAGACCCAGGGCTTTTTGGTTGCAATCAGCCACCTGCAACAAGTGGCATTACAGTTAATATATCACCATCCTGAAGAACATAGCTCACATCTTTGCGCGAGCTATTAACAAGAATAGTCATTCTGAATTTTTTGTAGTCAACGTTTGTTTCTGCAAATAATTCTTCGATGGTTATTCCTGCTTTTTCAGCATTCCAAAAACCTTCTTCATCTGTTTCTGACATAAACTTTTTTAAAAAACCGTAATACTTAATCTTTAGCATGGTATGTATTTAATATAATCTTCAAGACCTAATTCTTTTAACTTTTCTGCTGTTGGGATACCTTCTTTTGTCCAACCACGTTTTTCGTAGTATTCATCAAGCATTGTATTAAACTCTGCTTCTGTTGGAGCTTTACCAGCTCTTCCACCTACAGCTGCAGGGATATATAACTTCTTTGGAACTGTATCATCTTTGCGGTTCATTCCGTCGCGAACGTTAAGAAGTCTTTGGAGGTTAAGTGATCTTTCACCAAACTTAAAGAGCTCTTTACCTGTCCAGCTTTCACCAGTTACAGTTTCAAGACCATTAAGGTATTCAGAGATTGTCATTCCGGCGAACTTAACCATGAACTTACAGATTGTACTGCAGTTGTACATCATTGATGCATCCTGAGCATATACTGCAGTTTGTGCAGCTTCTGCAACTGAGAATCTATCAGGAACTTCTTCAAGACCAACTTCAGGATATACAAGACCTGTTGCGATAGCCTGGCAGTCGCCTCTTTCATGGCAAGCTCCTCTTGGGGAAGTCGCATAGTTTACAAAGTTACCAAATACGGCACGTGGGTCGTGAGCTGGTAAGTCGAGGTTCTTAACTTCAACTGTGATATCTTTTGCATCGCCACCGATAAGTTCTGCAGCACCACGAATACCCTTCTTGAATAATTCGCCAATGCCTTCATTCTTAAGAAGCTTATCAACTAAGAAGAGCAGTGTTTCTCTATCGCCAAAGTGAGGAATCATTCCAATCTGTTCTGCAGTAAGAAGTGATGATTCATAGCATTCAATAATGAAACCAACATAAG
Source organism: Bacillota bacterium (assembly GCA_030536235.1). Taxonomy (GTDB): domain Bacteria; phylum Bacillota; class Clostridia; order Peptostreptococcales; family Anaerovoracaceae; genus UBA1764. The sequence goes on along the minus strand of JAUNQK010000001.1, from coordinate 46,141 downwards.
AACCAATTGAAATTGTATCTGCACCTGCACGGTTACACATATCGTTTGCAATTGAAATTGCTTCGAGATCGTCAATGCAAAGACCTGAACCCATTGTTCCAAGTGTTTCGTATTCAGGGCCATTACCAACAAGTCTTCCGCCATCCTTTAATTCAATGTCGATATGTCTGTGACAACCTACTGGGCAGTTCTGGCATGGAAGTGGTTTAACATTTAACACTTCAGTATATCTTGGAGTACCGATTGTTTCAGCACCCTTGTGCCATACATCGCCTCTCCAATATCTAATTGGGGAGTCCCCGATTTCTTCCATTCCGACCATTACAGAAGGTGTACCTTCTGCAGTTTCAGTTGCCTTGTGAAGAATCTGGAACATTTCCTTTGCCCAAGCATCGCATGCAGCAGCATCAGCAATTTCGCATTCCTGTGTACCCCATGCTGCGATAGCCTTTAAATTCTTTGAACCCATTACGGCACCAGCGCCGCCACGGCCTGCGAATGAATGTCCGTCGCAAGTAATGTTTGCTGTTGGGTTAAGAATTTCACCAGCTGTACCAATATTAAGAGCATTGATTCTCTTATCGCCAAGGATTTCTTTAATCTTTGCAGATGTTTCAATACTGTCTAATCCCCAAAGACCTGTTGCATCCTTAAATTCAACATTGTTGTCGCTAATGTAAATCCAAGTTGGCTTTTCAGCCTTACCTTCAATTACAAGAGCATCGAAGCCTGCCTTCTTAAATTCAGGAGCCCAAGCGCCTGTACCAGCGCTATCCATAAATGATCCTGAAAGTGGGCCCTTAGTAATTACAGACCACTTTGCATTTCCAGGGAAGAACTTTGCAGCCTGAATTGGACCTACTGCGAAGATAAGCTTATTTTCTTCTGATAAAGGTTCAACCTTTGCCGGAGTCTCCTCGAGCAAAATTTTGCATCCAAGTGCAGTACCACCAAGAAGAAGCTTAAGATCTGATTCCTTAATTTCTTCAGCCTTCCAGGTTTGATTTGTCAGATTTACGCGGCATAATTTGCCCCAATATCCAAACATAAAAAAACTCCTTTCTGCAGTTTCGCAAATCAAAACTGCCATTAAAACAGTCTTCTTTGCAAATACGGCAGGCAGGAGAATTACTTCATCTACCCATTGTCCAGGCTGCCCCAAGCTGGGAACAGCCTGAATCGAAGATATTACTATTACATTTATTATATCACTTTTTTGTCAGATTGCTTCGGGCTTTAAGCCCTCGCAATGACATTTATTTTGCAGTTTGAAGTGTATGAAGAAGTCTTAAGAAATCTTCCTTTTGCCAAATTACAGGTACTGGATAAAGTGGGTTTGCTTCTGCCATTGCCCAAGCAATAATCTGGTCTTTATCCTCTTCTTTGATGCAATCAAATCCCTTTGGAAGGCCCATCTTTTCGTTGGTTTCTTCAATCCAAGAAATGAAGTTTTCTGCTTTTTCTTTATTTGTTGCACCAGCAATTTCGCAAACATCAGCAAGATCTGCAAGCTTATCATATACTGCAGGGCCAAACTGTCTCATTACATGAGGAAGAATTACTGACATTGCAAGGCCATGTGCCACTCCGTAGAGCCCGCCTAAAGTATGGCCTGTTGCATGAACGTATCCTACGCAGCCTCTTGTAAATGAACGGCCAGCGAAGAATGCTGCACGCTGCATGTTCTGACGAGCTTCGAGATTGTCGCCATGTTCAAATGCTTCATAAAGATTATCATAAATAAGTCTAACGGCTTTCTTAGATAAATCCTTTTCAAGATCTGTGCAATATGTCCAGTTTGTATAACTTTCAACTGCATGGCAAAGTGCATCCATACCTGTTGTAGCTGTTACGTAAGGTGGCAGCTTCATTGTAAGTTCAGGGTCAAGAACAGCATACTTTGGAAGAATTGATGGGTCGTTAATTGATGCCTTGTGATGTGTCTTTGAATCTGTAATTACAGCTGCAACTGTTGTTTCAGAACCTGTGCCTGAAGTTGTTGGAACAGCCCAGAATGGACAAATCTTCTTATGAACTTTAAGAAGACCCTGAAGCTGTGCAACAGTTTTATTTGGATGAGCATTTCTTGATGCAATTCCCTTTGCGCAATCCATAGGGCTTCCGCCACCAAATGCTACAATACCATCACATTTATTATCTTTAAATAACTTGAGACCTTCTTCAACATTATCAGATGTTGGGTTTGGCTGAATATCACTGAAAACAGTTACTTCAAGGCCTGCAGCTTTTGCGGAATCAATAAATCCATTAGGAATACCAAGGCTCATAAGGCCTGGGTCTGTTACAAGCAATACTTTCTTTACGCCATGATCAAGAATCTGCTTAGGAAGCTCTTTAATGCAGCCAGGGCCCTCAAGATATTCTGGCATTCTATAACCCATAAAATAGTTACCGACCTTCATAACGGCCTGAAATACTCTGCAATATGTTTTGTTCATTCCGCTCTTCTCCTTTGTTAAATCATCAGGAATAGTTCCCGGTTTACACATAGTGATAACATCAATAGGACAATGCTTTGCGCAAATGCCGCAGCCAATACACTTGGCCTCTTCTTTTAAATAAGCATAGGTATGTATATCTCCATGATATGCAGGGCCCGTTAAAGCTAAGCAATCCATTGGACAATTTTCAATGCAAACACTGCAACCTGCACATTTTATGGAATCGATATAAGGTTTATTTTTTACATCTGCCATAGTTAACCTCCACATACAGGGCTCATAAGATGAACTTCATCGCCATCTTTTAAAGCACAGTTTTTCTTTGTTTGCACTCCGTTTACAACGATTATGCAGCCATCAATATCTTTTGCTGTGATTTTTGTTCTTGGATTTTTCTTCTTTGCTTCTTCAAGAAGCACTGGATAAATATCCTTAACAGTTGCTGCACGTTCTACGGTAATTTGTTTAATTCCGGTATCCAATCTAAAGAGACCGAAAAGTTTTACAGTAATCATTTCGCGCCTCCTTATTTCAAATCGCCAAGACCAAGCTTACTGAGAGTATGCTTTGTTGGAATTCCGTTTTGATCCCATCCTCTTGCCTTATAATATCTTACCTTAAGAGTATCAAGTGGAACCTTGGTCTTTGGGTTATTAGGGTCTTGTGGAACATCTGTTAAACGCTTTGGCAAAGTATCCATAGCAGAGCTTACGCCAAATTTCGCATTAACATATCTTTCAAGGTTATAAGATCTTTCACCGGTTCTTAAATACTTTCCAAATGTCATTGGCATTCCTAAAGCATACTTAAACATCTTGGTATGATGGAATACCGGCAAATGAATTGCAAGGCCTGGTGAACATCTATTAATAAATCTAAGAGCCCATGCAATATGCGGAATTGCTTTATTACATGTACTTGCAAGCCATCCGTTTGGCTTTGTAATAAGAACGCCAGGGAAGAATGCATATGATGTGAATAAGCACTGCCCCGATGCAGAAATTGTTTCCATTAAATCTTGGAACATCATTGTAAAATCGGCTTTAGCATTTGGAGTTAAAGGATCTGTAAATAATCCAAGGCCTTCAACAATGACAAGGTATCCGCCATTAAGATGGCACCCACCTCTGTTTGCAACAGCATAACCAAGGCCCTGGCCAACTGCTCTTCTTGGTTCATAAGCAGCAAGCTCCATGCCTTTTGAATGAATTGCAAATTCTGTTCCGCCATATTTTTCTGACAAACGTTTTGATCCATCGGCTAATTCATTTCCAATGCCGCGTCTGTAAGCAATATCTTCGAAGGTTTGAGAAATATTATCAATCTTTCCAAACTCAAGGCCATTATTCCATAAGCCCTTTTCGTTTGCTTCCATAGCCCATGCCAGAGTTGAAGATGCTGAAATAGTATCCATGCCAAGTTCATCAATCTCATAGTTCCAATCGAGAATCTTTTGCATATCACTATTTAAAATTCCGCCGCCAAGAAGGCCAAGAGTTTCCAGTTCAGGCCCCTTAACATCCTTACCATAAACCTTAACAGTTCTTGCGCACTTAATTGGACATGTCAAGCAACCCTTGTTTACGATATTAAAATCTTCAGCAAGAGTTTCGCCATTTACCATATCAAATTTGTCGTATTTTCCGTAGGTGTAATTCTTTGTAGAGAGCATTCCTCTCATTTGCATTTGAGAAACAAGGCCTGCAGTTCCAAGACGTGGCAACTGATTGCCTGTGAGAGGATGATTTTTAAGATATGTGAACCACTTCTTGCACCAAGCTGTGGTCTTTTCTTGATCAGCAACGGTTACAGTTTTTGTTCCCCTTGCTGTAATTGCCTTAAGATTTTTCCAACCAAAGACAGCGCCTGTACCGCCTCGGCCAGAGATACGTTCATCAGATACAACTGATGCGTACAATACTAAATTTTCGCCCGCAGGGCCAATAACTACATTAGCAAATTTCATAGGCTTTCCATTTGGAAGCTTATGTTTTTCTTTTAATGCTTCTTGAACCTCAGACGTTTTCATTCCCCAAATGTCATCTGCATTGTGAAGAATAAATTCACCATTATTAATTTCAAGCCAGGAATGCTCTGGGCACTTCCCTCGCAAAATTAAAGCATCGATTCCGGCCTTCTTCAAATAATATCCGAATCGTCCTCCGCAGTTCGATGATGTGGTTATTCCAGTTTGAGGAGATAATGTAGAAATATTGAATCGGCTAGAACTTGGTGCCCCTGTACCAGTTAATGGGCCAGTAGAAATGATGATAAGATTGTCTTCAGAAAAGGCTGTTTCTTTTCCAGTAAAATTATCGGCCATAATTTTACTTGCCATGGTTTTACCGCCAATAAAAAGCTCGCGATCTTTATCCGACCACGGATATTCGCTTACTTCACCATTAGACAGATTATACGAAACAACCCTGCCCATATAGCCAGAATACTTACTAGGCATGTCTAACTCCTTTCAGATATATATAAACTACTATAATTATATATTACAATAGTAAAACCTGTCAGGGCAATACTTTTATTAGACTAATTATTAACAATCAAAGATAATCGAGGCTATGCGTATCTATGGTCGACAGTAATAACGCCAATACACTTAGAATTCTTTTCTTTAAGCTTTTCGCAAACGAGATTCTTTAATTCTATATCTGAATATTTACACTTATAATCGGCAACAATATCGCACACAATATTAATATGGGTTGGGCCGGAAACAACACGAACATCGTGGAAATTCCACATTTCCGGAACTTCATGCTGAATCTGTTGGAGTAAATCCTTTGCCATTGAAACCAGCGGGTTATTAACATCAACAGGGTCCATATGAATTGTAAGAAGAACCTTGCATTCATCTAAAACGCGAGATTCTATATTATCAATCGCATCATGAATTTCAAACACATCCTTTGCGCCATCGACTTCTGCGTGAAGTGATGCGAAGAGTCTTCCCGGGCCATAGTCGTGAAGAATGAAATCATGAATACCAAGAATGTTTTCATCGCTGCATACAAGATTTTCGATATCTTTAACAAGATCTTCGTCTGGAGCTTCGCCAAGAATAGGCGCAACTGTTTCTTTTACAAGGCCAATGCCGCTCCAAATAATAAATGCTGCAACAAGAATTCCGGCTGGGCCATCGAGGTTAATTCCTGTAATTTTGCCAATAATAATTGAAAGAAGAACTGCGCCAGTAGAAATTACATCGTTTCTTGAATCTGCACCTGTTGCAAGCAGCGCATCACTTTCAATTTTCTTTCCAATACTAACGTTAAAGCTTGCCTGCCAAAGCTTAATAGCAATAGCAACAACAAGAACTACGATTGTGATAATACTAAATTCGAGAGGTTCTGGATGAATAGTTTTTTCAATTGAAGTTTTTAAAAGTGAAACGCCAATTGCAAGTACCATTACAGAAACAACCAAACCTGATAAATATTCCATTCGACCATGCCCGTAAGGATGGTCTTTATCTGGCTTTTTCCCTGCAAGCTTAAAACCAATTAATGTGATTAGCGAACCGCTGGCATCAGCTAAGTTGTTAATGCCATCAGCAAGAATTGAAATAGAAGAGAAAATTAAACCGGTTAAAATTTTGAAAACGCAAAGAATTACGTTTGAAACTATTCCAACGATTCCGGCAACACTGCCATAGCTTTCGCGAGTTTCAGAGCTTTTAATATCTTCTGGATTTTTAACAAATTTTCTAATAATAAAATTTTTCATCAGCGTACCCTCAATTATCTAGTCAAATCTTTTAACCACTTATATTTTCTATAATGATGAATTGTCCATGGAATTTTGCCAGCTTCGTCAAGGCATGTGCAAGCAAATACCAATGCTGCTGGCCAGTGGAACACGAATGTACCAAGAGCTGCCAACGGAACCGCAACACCCCACATAACAACCGCGAGTGAATAAAAATCGTAAGTAGTGTCTCCGCCCGCAGCAAATATACCATTAATTACAACACTATTAAACGAACAAGCAATCATATATATTGCCTGAATAATTATCATATCTTTAAATATTGCAACAGCGCCATCTGACAGTTTAATAAATCTAATAGCTGGGCCTGTAAGTAGCAGAGAAGCACTTGCTGTAAAAGCACCGCAGAATAATGATAAAATCGAAAGTCTATAGCCATACAGTTTTGCTTTATCCAAATTGCCACTGCCAAGCACCATGCCAACTAAGATTGAGCCACCACTTGCAAGGCCCTGAGCAAAACTGTGAACTAAATTTCTCACAACGATAATAACAGAATTTGAAGCTGCTGCATCAATGCTGATATGTCCCATAAACGCAGAATATGATGTCATACCTAAAGTCCAAATAAGCTGTGCACCCATGAGAGGAACAAGCTGCTTATTAAAGTCTCTTCTAAGGTTCTTATCAACAGTAAAAATATACGCAATATTAGGGCGCATCTGCTTATCCCTAACGACACATATTAATGACATTGCAAGTTCTACGAAACGTGAAATTGTTGTAGCAAGTGCTGCCCCTTCTGCCCCCATTGCCGGAGAGCCAACTAAGCCAAAGATAAATATAGCATTTAAACCAATATTTAAAACAACTGTAACACCGCTTATAGTTGCCGCTGCAGTTGCGCGGTTGTTTAGTTTAACCATTGCAAGGAAGCACTGAGAAAAGCCTGTCATCAAATACGAAAAAGCAGCAATTCTTAAGTACCTTGTGCCAATTTCTATTAGAACTTCTTCATTCGTATAAAGCCTCATAAGTGCTGTAGGGCATAAGAGACAAGCAGTTGCAACACATACGCTTGCTACAACAGCAATCCTAAACTGCATAAAGAAAAGCTTGTCTACTGTTTGTTTGTCGTTTTTTCCAAAATACTGCGCACCTAAAATAAGAAACGCAGCAACAACGCCCATTAAAATTAGGTTTTGAACAAACTGAATTTGTGTCGCAAGAGACACGGCAGACATGCTGTTTTGATCGAGATTGCCCAGCATGATTGTATCTGATGCGCCAACAAAAGATAGCAGTAAAGCCTGAAGTGCTATCGGCATAGCAAGCTTTCCGAGTCGTTTGTAAAAATCTTTATCGCCAAATAATTTCTTCATACAAAATCAAAATAAAAGACTCTGAATTATTTTGAGATAATTCAGAGTCGTCTCAAAACTTCTTAATGTAAATACGTTCTTTCAAGTTCCATTAAACGAGCATTAAACATTTCGTCATCTCCGTGACGTAAATGAGAAATGTATTCATGCTCAAAGTTTTCAAGCCCAGCACTATGACGTGCTAAAGTGTGAATACCGATATTACTACACATATCAGCAACTCTGCCAATATGAGATAATAAATCAAGAAATACCGATCCGGACACACTGTCGCACGAACCGGCAATCATTCTATCCATATGCCCTTTTCTTGCATGATCAATTAAATGAGCAAGAACTTCACAATGTGGCTGCACCTCTTTTGCAGCCTGAAGGTTTTGATGCCGAAATGCAATAGTAGTATATTTTACAATAATTGTAGCCAACTCTTCTATCTTTTCGAGTTGTTCATGAGCCTCGTTGGAAAAGCTAATTTTGCTTTCACAAATCAAAGCAGCACATTTACTAATCTCATAAACATGGTCTGCCGATCTTTCAAGATCTGTTACGCACTGTAAATAGTAATGCTGAACAGCATCTTGATCTGTAGAATAAAGATTCGGAGACAATCTAATTAAATAATTGTTTACTGCATCAGAAATTTGATCCACATGTTTCTCATCAGACTCAATGCTGTAAGCAACTTTATCATCAAACTCTGAAACAAGCTTAAATGAAGCTGCAAGATTCACTTTAATTATTTTATGCACAACAAGAAGTGCTTGATAAACAGAGTTAAAAGCAAGAGCTGGTGATGAAAAGAGTTTGTCATCAAGGGCTGCAATTTCTGGTGAAACTGGCTCCGGAGTTTCATCTTTTACAATCTTTTCTGCAAGCTTACCATACGTCTTTGCAAGTGGCAACAGAATAATTGCGCAAGACAAATTAAATACTGTATGTGTATTTGCAATTCCGCCGGAATTAAGAACACTATTCCAAATGTCTGTTAACCCACCACACATGTGAATAACATTTACTGCCACCGAAATAATAAAGATTTCACTTAAATTAAACAATATGTTTACCACACCGGTACGTTTTGCATCAGGCTTTGTGCCAATTGAACATACCAAGGCAGTTGTAACGCAATCGCCAAGATAAATACCGCAAATGATTGGATAAACCGAGGCAAAGGTCAAAGCCCCAGTAATAGAAAGTGCTTGCAAAATACCAACTGTAGCTGAACTACTTTGCAAAATAAAAGCAACACCAAACCCTACCAAGAAACCTAATATTGGCTGATCCCCAAAGCTTATGAACAATCTGGTAAACTGAGGATTCTCTGACAGTGGAGCAACAGCCGCAGTCATATTAAGAAGACCTGTGAACAAAATACCAAATCCCATAGCAATTGTACCAATGGTATCAGATTTCTTTGTTTTAATAAACATTACAAATATGATACCAACTATTGCAGCTACTGGGGCAAGCGTATTTGGTTTAAACATGTTTAGCCATGCAGTACCCTCGGCATTGACATCAAGCAGACGAATTATTTGACCAGTAATTGTTGTACCAACATTCGCGCCAAGAATGATACCAATCGATTGAGTTAATGACATGATTCCGGCACCTACAAGACCAGAAACAATAACAATAGTTGCTGTCGCACTTTGGATAATCGCAGTAAGCCCGGCACCAATAAGAAAACCCATAAAAGGATTGTTTGTGACTTTTTCTAATGCTGTTTTAAACGAACCGGTAGATTCTTTTTTTAGGCCATCACCCATTATTCTCATTCCATATAAGAATAATGCAAGCCCTCCAAGCAATGATATTATATTAAAAATATTCATTTATTATTTGCTTTCCTTCTCGTATTTTGCCAAATCCTTTTTAAGTTCAAGCTTTGGAATTAATAATTCAGAATAAACATATACAAGAATTGCTGCAACAGGAATTGCAATAAGCATTCCGGTTACGCCCATAATCTTTCCAAATACAATAATAGCAATTAAAATTACTACGCCTGGTACATCTAATGCAGAGCCAAAGAGCTTAGGTTTAATAACATATCCATCGCAAATTTGGATTGCTACAATCCAAATGACAAATGCTAATACTGTAGATGGCTTCAATAACAAGAGAATGAATCCGCCAATAGCCCCACCAATAAATGGGCCAAAGGTTGGAATTAAGTTTGTAATGCCACATACAACTGCAATAAATAATGCGTCTGGCATATTTGCAATAAGCATAAATACATAAGTTGCAGCCCCAACTATAACAGCATCTAATATTTCGCAAACTATATATTCAGAGAAAATAGCATTAAACTTCTTGCTAATCATCATCAAATATTCATATTTTAGTGGTGATAAAATTAAGTTAAAGAATTTCGCAAATTCTTTTTGAATTTTAGATTTAGCAAGCAGGAAGTAAATTGCAAAGATTGCACCAATAGCCCAATTCATTGCAGCATTTCCAATGCTTGTAGTCTTATCAATAATAAGATCAACATTATCTTGAAGCAGATCACCAATTGTTGTTATGAGGCCGTCTTCAGCGTAAATGTAGTGAGAGAACTTTGTGATAAAGGCTTTCCCCAAAGCTCCGCCCTTGTCAGTTAAGAATTTTACACAGCTATTAACATATAGTTCATAATTATCAGCAAGCTGTGTGATGCTATCAACAATTTGCGGAATAAGAGAAGCAACAAGAAGCCCTACTATAAGCAGCACAACAATCATTGCCAATACAACAGAAATAATCCACTTCTTGCCGTCGCTTTCATTCTTTTTAAACACATTTCTATTAAAGAACTTTGCGACCGGATTAATGATATAAGCAAGAACAAAGCCAATAATGACAGGCTTTAGTATGTTAAAAATTTTAGCTATACCATGACCAATAGACCCTAAGTTCATTAGGACAGCAAAAAAGACTATGCAAACACAGCCAGCGAGTGCATATTCTTTCCACTTTTCATTAATGTTTTCAAAAAACTTTTTCATAGCTTTTTCCTTAATCTCAAATACCAATACGACATTTCATTATATCATATCTCAGTCAAATTTTCCCTTGTCAATCCAAAGACCTAATGCAGGGTTTGGAATATAATATATTTCTTCTCCGTCAACATTATTAAAGCCATACTGCAGTTTTTCAGGATTATACTTTTTAATCATTTCATCATAGCTTGCCGGGATAAAGCCAACACTTTTGATTTCTTCTTCTGAAATGTTTTTAACTGCATAGGTAATATTAAATCTTCCATCTGAAGATCCATGAATCAAATGAGCTGCCGCAGACATATTGTCCTTTAAATCTTGATTTTCCGGGTTATTAAACTTTTCTAAAATATTTAATCTTCCGGTATAACCATATTTTCTGATAAGACCATCAATTTGATTGTCTTCTCCAAATTTATCAACGCCAGGGGCAAGAACAATCAATTCTCCGCCATCAGCCATAGCCATTCTTGTTCTATAAATAGATTTATTGCCAAGCCATGTTGATTTAAATTCTTTTGGATCAAGATATACAACGCATTTTTTAAATGGCTTATCGGTAAAGTCTATATTGATTTCTTGCGCAAGCTTTACCGCGTCACTAAACACTTTACGTTCTTCCCCAATAAATAAACCATGGGTCTTAATATTTCCGCCCGGAGCAGTTGTAACAGTAAGGACAAACATGATTGGACGCTCACTTAAGAAATGTTCCATTCCATAATCAAAAATCTTGCGAACAGGAGTAAGCTCTTTACCCATCATTCTTTCCATGCCGTACACAGCGCCAACCATGTGCGATTTATTTATCATGTCTTTTCCGCCAACGCCAACAAATAAATTCTTAGCATGGTTTGCCATACCAACAACTTCGTGTGGAACAACCTGACCAACAGAAAGAATCAAATCATATGATTCATCCATGACAAGTTTGTTGATATTTACATCGACAGAATCTGTCCAAAGCCCATCTGTAATTGATGCAATAAAATCACCTGGCACTTCGCCAAGTTTAACTACATCTGTACGCCAATTATGCACAATAAATTTATCGTGCGGAATATCACCATACATCTTATCAAGCTGATCATCCGTCATTGCAACATGAGTCCCAAGTGCAGGAATAACATCAACCTTAACACCCATGTCAGTTAATAAGTGATAGTAGGTGTTGGTGATAAACCCTGCATTTGAATGAAACCTCGTAAAATCAGGCGGAATAATTAAAACCTTTTTCAAGGCTTTGCCTTCAAGAGATTTAATTAAAGCATCAGTAATTTCTTTTTCACTAAGCGATTCTTTGCTAATTAATTCAGTAAGCATTTATCTTTCCTTAAATTATCTGTTATATGCTGTTGAAGAAATGTCTCCGCCTTCGCCGGTCCAATTGGTATGGAAGTGCCCTTCTTTGCCAATTACTTCATATGTATGAGCCCCAAAGTAATCTCTTTGAGCTTGAATCATGTTTGCCGGAAGCTTCTCTGATGTAAATCCATCAAAATAGCTTAATGCAGAGAAGAAGCTTGATGCTGCGATACCAGTATCAACTGCGGCCTTTACTACCTCTCTTAATGCAGGAACATATTCAATCATAATGTTCTTGAAATAATCGTCTAATAATAAGTTTTCAAGATTAGGGTTCTTATCAAAAGCTTCTTTAATCTTACCGAGGAACTTAGATCTAATAATGCATCCGCCTCTCCACATAAGAGCAATGCCGCCATTATTTAATTCCCAGCCAAATGTTTCAGTTGCCTTATGGAATAACTGATAACCTTGTGCATAAGAAATAATCTTTGAAACATAAAGAGCACGTCTAATGTTTTCGATTAACTCAGCTTTGTCGCCTTCGTATTTAACAACCTTCTTGTTATATTCTTTTGCAGCCTTTACTCTTTCATCTTTCATGCTTGAAAGACATCTGCCAAATACGGCATCAACAATTAATGTAAGAGGAACTCCTTCGTCAAGAGCTTCGATTCCGGTCCACTTACCGGTGCCTTTTTGGCCTGCCTTATCTAAAATAGTATCAACTACATATTCGCCGTTTTCATCTTTATAGCCAAGAATATTTGATGTAATTTCAATTAAGAATGAATTAAGTTCGCCTTCGTTCCATTCTTTGAAAATATCTCTCATCTCATCATTTGATAAACCTAAACCATTCTTAAGAAGATTGTAGGTTTCACAAATTAATTCCATGTCACCATATTCAATTCCGTTATGAACCATCTTTACGAAATGTCCTGCGCCGGAATCACCTACATAATCACAGCATGGCTCCCCATTATCTGTATGAGCACAAATTGTTTGAAGAATTGGTTTTAAAGCTTCCCATGCTTTTTTTGAACCACCAGGCATAAGTGATGGACCATGAAGAGCTCCCTCTTCACCACCGGAAACTCCGCAACCTACAAAGTTTATACCATGTTCTTTGCAATACTCATATCTTCTGATTGTGTCAGGATAGTGAGAATTTCCGCCATCAACAATGATGTCACCTTCATCAAGTAATGGAAGAAGCTGCTCGATCATTGAATCAACAGGGCTTCCGGCCATAATCAGCATAAATATTCTTCTTGGCTTTTCTAAAGAATCAACAAATTCCTTTAAATCATAAAAAGGAACTAAATTATCATTACCCTTTGCTGCGCCATTAAAGAATTTATCTGTTAAATCAGGTGTATAGTTCCAGCAAGAAACCTTAAATCCATGGCTTGCCATATTACGAGCAAGGTTTGAACCCATAACCGCAAGACCAACCATACCAATATTTGAATTAGCCATTTTTATCTCCTATCTCTGAACTCTTGCATTGCCTGCATAAATATCAAGTAACTGTTTTTCATCAGCCGGTTCGCCATAATCATTTAAGCTTGTTGCAGCAAGAGCCCCGCCAGCCCATCCTAATGCAACACATTTGTCAGGTTTATAACCTTGAACTATTCCGTAAAGCAAACCGCCGGTAAATCCATCGCCGCCACCAATTCTATCTAAGATGTCAATTTCTCTTGGTTCTTCTACAAACCACTTATCATCGATATTAGCAATTACGCCCCACATATTTCTGTTAGCAGAGATTACTTCTCTTAATGTTGTTGCAAATACCTTTGCATTTTTATAAGTCTTCTTTGCTGTTAAAATCATTTCTTTAAAACTATCAATCTTTGAATTAAGATCTTTGCCGCCTGCTTCAGGGCCCTTAAGACCAAGGCACAGCTGGAAGTCTTCTTCGTTTCCAACTAAAATATCAGCAAGCTTAGCAATGCTAATAAATGCCTTTCTTAATTCTTCTTCTCTGCCCTTCCAAAATGTTGCGCGGTAATTTAAATCGAAAGATACTAATGTGCCATTCTTTTTTGCGATCTTTGCAAGCTTAACGCAAGTATCTGTTGTCTCTTTTGACATAGCTGCAATAAGCCCAGAGATATGGAGAATGCCAACTCCATCTTTTTCAAAAATTTGCTTTGTATCAAAATCTTTAATATTTAAAGTTCTTCCGATTTCGCCAGCTCTATCATTCCAAACTCTGCTTGCCTTTGGGCCAAAGCCGGAATCAGCAATATTAAATTGATGCCTGTATCCCCAAGGGCCACCTTGTTCTACTGACAAACCAACGTAATCGATATTTCTCTTTCTTAATTCTCTTTGAATAAATTCAGCAATTGGGCTTCCCTTAACAAACTTTGTTAAAGCGAGACACTTGTACCCAAGACTTGAAGAAACATTAAGCACATTTGTTTCTGCTGAAGTAGCCTGCATATAGAAAGTATTGGAGTTATGAACGCTCATTCTATTTTCAGGTGTAATTCTTACTCCCATTGATGTAGGTGAAGCAATAGCATATTTGCGATTTTTCTTTACTTTAAGAGCCATGTTTTTCTCCTTTACTTACTGATTTAAATTAACGTGTTTATTAACCGGAACATTGAAATCCGGATGTTCTCCAAGCCATCCGGCTTGAGGCATACAAGAAAGAATTGACATATCTTCTTTAGAAATTTCAAAATCAAATATATCTAAATTAGCTTTCATATGATCAATATTTGATGTTTGGGCAATTGGCATGATGCCTCTTTGATAGAGATATCTAAGACTAAGCTTTTGGTTATTAACATTATACTTAGCAGCCATTTGCTTAATGATTTCACTTTCAGTAAACTCAACTTTACCTCTGCCCATCGGGCTCCATGCCTGAAGCTGAATGCCCTTACTTTGAACATAGTTTAAAGCATATTCTTGGGTATATCCAAGGTGAAGCTCAAGCTGATCAACAACCGGTTTTACTGTACAATTTTCTAATATTACATCTAAATGATGTGGCAAGAAATTACTAAGGGCTAAAGATTTAATAAGGCCCTTTGCATGATACTCTTCCATAGCCTTCCATGTTGCAACAACATTTTCTTTCCATGTTGGGTCGTCATTAGTTTTCTTTGGCCAATGGATAAAATAAATATCTATATAATCAAGATTTAATCTTTCTAAGCTTCTTTCAATCGCAGCCTTTGTTTCTTCATAGCCGGTTTCTTCGCGCCATGCTTTGGTTGCAATAAAAATATCTTTTCTATCGATTCCACTCTTTCTAACGCCTTCGCCAAGCATTCTTTCTGTTTCATAAAAAGATGCTGTGTCAAAATAGCGATAGCCTGCATCGATAGCGTTGCAAACAACCTCTACATAATCTTCTTCGAGATTACGGCGGCATGTTCCATAACCAACTGTCGGAAGCAAAATGCCATTGTTTAATTTAAAACCCTTGCTTTCCATAAGCTACCTCATATTAATTTCGGACACAATGTTTCTAATTATTTTTTTGAATTTCTAGTCCAATTATATCTGCAAGTTTAGATATATTTCTAATCACATCTCTATCATAATTCTTTATTTCTTCAGATAATTCTTGATACGGCACAAGATATGGGCTCTTTTTTTGTTCAATATCTTTTGGCCCTAAGCTCCAACCCAGTTGCAAGCGTTCACGCATCCAATCTTCGTGTTCTTTCTCCGCAAGATATTCAATTTCATCATTGCTAAGTTTATATTCATTGCCTGTTCTCAAAGCAAGTGAACAGGAAATCAATGCAAGTTTTTCGTAAATACCATACGCTTGTCTAATATTGCTATATTTTAAATCACCCGGCAAATCTGAGAAATTAGGATAAACAAGCTTTTGATCAGGATAATCCTTTAGTCGCTTTTCATTATAATTCATATGAATCGCAATAGCCAGACGCTCTACATCAGCAAAATAAGGTCTACCTATTTTAGATTTATCAATTATTTCCATAATGCTGTTTCTTGAGACATTATCGACAGTAACTCCGCGATTAAATATCCCTGTTATATCCAATAAATTATTGAATGTCTTAACTCTATCTTCGCTAAATCCTTGTTCCATCAATGTATTGCTCAAATAAGTTAAGGCAAGATAATCATCGCCAACGCTAACATTAACAGAATCTGCGAGAATCTTTTTCCTTGTTACGATCCCTTTTGCGTCTCTATTCCATTCTTGAGCCTCGTCGCAAAGAATTAATAAAAAAGCAATTGGATTCTCCTCTGCCTTCATTGGAGGATGATTATAATCCCCTTTGCGAATGACATTTTTAAAATAGTTATGTAAAAGAATTGCCGTTGCACTATCAAGAATCGGCCAATACAAATAATTTGCATTAAAATGATTCATAAACACAACAGACCCGTACCATTTGAGTACAATTAGCGAACTAAAATATCCATGATCAACAAAACCTGATTTCGCCATAGTTTCTGTGAAAACATCAAGATCTCTTTTCGTTTTCATCAAATCTGTCCCCAAACTTTCATGAATACGAAAAGCCATCAAATCAATTGGCTTATTAAGCTCTATTGTTTTTGCTGATGGAAATGCCTTTAAAAAATCAGAGGCATATTCTTCTATATCATCAACTATTTTAATACTATTTAGTTCATCAAAATTTGAATAAGAAATTTCTGCCTTAGTACGAACATCAACACCATCGGCGTCGCTTATAATTTTTAAGAATCTATTAATTTGATTACCAACAATTTCAATTGGATAAGCAATATCATGAAGTAATGCTGCTATTCCCCAACGATAGAGGAATTCTTCATGCTTTGTTTTATAAAAATCTTTATATTGTCCTTCTAAAATTGTCTTGTTAAATGCCCTTTGATATTTGCCATTTGCTATATAGATACTAAGACCTGTTAAGAACACATTTACCGCATGAACAAAATGATCTCTTTGGTTATCAATTAAAGTTGCCGCAGTATTTTCATATTCTTCTAAAAGTAAAATAATATCAGCAAATGGGTTAGTTGCTCCGGGAATATCAATTCTATAGCTATCAAAGAAAGCTTTATATACTTCGAAAGCAGTATCTCGGTTTTCATTATTTAAAAAGTTTTGAACACAAGAAAACAGGTATGATTTATAGTTGTGGTTTCGAGCAACATCTTCATACATTTCAAGTTCATTAAAGAATTGTGTAACATAAATTTGCAAATTACTTTTTCCCATACTGCCTCACTTAATTACTTCTTTAATATTTGGAAGATAGTCCAAAACTGCATAATTGTCTATTGGATTATTGCTTAAATTAATTATTTCAAGATTTGACAAAGCCGCAAGCTCGGTAATGTCAGTAATATTGTTATTACTCAAATCTAATTGACGTAAATTTTTTGCATACAATAACGGCTGCAAATTATCAATTCCTTTGCCTGCCAAATTTAAATTGGTAATTGACAACATCTCTTCTTCTGATATTTCTCCATCAACTACAATTGAATCTGCGCCGGCTTCTATAAACGCCCCTAAATAAACTTCATCAAGTTTAAGATTGTTTGCTTTCACTATTTCAGGTTCTGTTTCCGGCCTCAAAAACAATATGACAGCGGAAAGCAATACTGCAATTACTACACCTACTACAATTAAAGCCTTCTTTACTTTATGATTGTTATTTTCCTTGATTTTTAATAGCAACTCTTCAAGCTTTTGCGGAGAATCATTTGCATCTGCAATTTGCTTCGCAAGCCCCATCTGCAGTTTGATTCCGCTATCAAAAACAGGCTCTCCTGAAAAAACACAAAACAGTTCATACCCTTTAGCTACTATATGATTAAGCTCAATTCTAAGTTGATTGCTGTCATAATCTTCACCAATGAAAATAACTGCTGCATCAACATCTACTAAATGTGATATGTACCTTTGGGCCATCTCTTTTGAGTTGTTGTCAATATAAAGGTAAAGCTTATTCATGAATCAAATCCCCATGGAATTTCATTGTCTTTTGCTCTCCATCACGGCTATAAAAAACGACATAAGCTTTTCCGTTACGTTGAACAATAATCGAATACGGTTGAATCAGTACATCATTCTTTAATTCAGGAATCGAGAAAACAAATCTGCTTGTAACTGAATACAGCCAATCAAGATTCTTTGCTAACGGACTCATATCAGTTAAAACAATTTCTTTTCCCAAAACCATCATAATTGGCTCTGTAAATGTAACGGCATTTAGCTGACTTCCGGTTACTTCTTCAACAAACTGTTTGTATTTAGAATCACTGTATTCTTCGGCCGTGCAAGCAAACGATTCGGATTTTACTTGAAGATTAATTTTTCCGTTTTTATCGCCAGATGTTTTGCGCAAAATTTTCCAAGCCAAAGAATCATCACCTGTTAAAGATATATCCATAACAAATCTGCCACGATATTTTCCATAGTAATTTGTGTCTTCACGCTTAATATTGATTAGAAATCGGCTTGTCGAATTAACAGTCCCCGCCTCATTTAATGGATCAGTTTCTGTATAATCAGCACTTATACCATAAACCATGAGTGGAGTAATCTTAACTTCTTTATTATCAAGAATTTGTACTTCAAGTTTTTTATCTGTTAGCTTAATTTTTTGTCCATAAAATTCAATGATAGTATCTGCATCTGAAGAAACTCCAAGTGCAATTTTGCTGTGTGAAGACACCTTGAAGTTTGGCGAAATACTCTGAGAAGCAATATAAGCAATGTCATATTCGTTAGTTTCGATTGGCTCTATAATAAATGTAGTCATGCCAACATCTACAAGCTTTGCGACTCCTTCGCTAATATGAAAACCTACCACGCTTGGAACATCTACTAAATCAACTTCCGGGCCAAGGCTTTGCGATATTACTACTGTAGAATTTTTGATTCCGGCGCCAACCTTACTTTGATCAAAGATATAACCGTATTCCTCTTCATCGCTATAGCCATTTGCAACTGCGCATTCAAAGCCCGATTTCACCACAGAAACTTCTGCCGGATTCGTTTCCATACCAAGAACAGTTGGAACATCAGCAATTAAGAACTTTATTATTAAAATTGCGAGGATAATAAGCACCAAGATAATCGACAAGATAGTCTTGCCAAGCTTATGCCCAAGATGCGGAATTTTCTTGTCTTTATAAGCTGTTTTTTCGGATCCAACAACCCCATACTTTTCAAGAGTTGGGCAAAGGTTTTCTGCAAAGCTTTTATATGTCTTAAAAGAGCCAAGCATAGTAAATTGATTAACAGTTAAGAGCTTTGCAATTTTTTCTGGTAACTTAAACTTGTATAACTGGACTGTTAAAACAGGAATCTTATGGGCATTTGCATATTCAATTTCGCGTAAAACATTTTTACTTTTCGAAGACGCTTTACTTAAAAAGACAATTACTAAAGAAGCATTTTCGAGCTTTGTGGCAATGGTCTCTGCCCAATCATCGCCAGTTTTTATTCCACTGTCAAACCAAAGATTAATTCCACACGAAGATAAAGCTTTAGTAGAATCTAAAACTGCCTTTTTATCTTTATGTGCATAGCTTATAAATACATATTTGTCCATTCTGAAACACCTATATTGTCAAATCTATTGAGTTCTCTTTTTCATATGAACACCAATTACTATTTTCGGATAGTTCTTCATTTACTAATTCCTTTAAGAATTCATCATCTGCACCAAACCTGGTGACATAATCTTCGGCAGCTGCGAAGAACGATGACATTCTGACGTGATCTTCATAAACATGCTGCAAAGACAATTTGCCGTAATAATTTGCTGCAAATAAACTGATAGCCGAAAACAATCCAACAGACACCTTAATTATTATTCTTATTATTTCGGCGTTTGCCATTCCCTGATATGCAATTCCATATTCAAATATAATAGCAAATGCATACACTGCAATTGACAAAGCTGCTGCGATAAGGATAATGGCTTTATTCTTTTGCTTAAGCTTTTTTGTTTTTTCGGCAGCCCTTTCGTGATACCGCTTTTGGTCTAAAATCCAATCATCAAGCAGATTTTCTGATTTTCTAACATCTCGATACATCGACATGATTTGCATTGCTTTATGAATCCATGCTGTATCAAAGCATCGGCTCCAATCAAGATAATTTGCAACTTCAATATCGAAGCCAATTCGATCCGAATGTTGCTGAACCCTTAAAGCTTCTGCAAATGCTCTGTATTCAATATACTTTTCGTGGCATCTTGATTTCGTTGCAATTTTAAATGCGATTATCATCACAATGAAAATAATCATTAAAGCAATCAGCATTCCTCTAATCATTATTTCATCATATAAAAGAAATGCCGTAGCAAGCGCTGTACCAAGAACTGCTAATAGTCTTAGCTTCCCCTGATATTGTTTTGCGTTTTGCAGACTAAGCTCATCAGGATTACCACCGCCTGCATTTAGTTCATCAAGTTTTTCTATATTTGTATTAAACTCGCTCTCGTTTCCAAGGTATGTAATGTCTCCGGCAACAGTATCATCATCTAATCGCGGAGCATGAATACGAATTACAAAACCATCATTAAAACGAATATACTTATTATGATGCTCGTATGTATGATTAAGCACCATATCTACTGTTTCCGCAGTACCACAGCCACCGGCTTTTGCCGGGCTACCATCCCAAAGAGCAATAAGGCAATGGGAATGCAGTGCAACATAAATATCTGCCTGTCTATAAAAATAATCGCGAGTAAAAGATTCCGGCCTTTTTTCATAATCCGAAACAACAATAACCTTTTCTGCACGACTAAGTAATTTTTCAAAATTAAAAAGCGCACCTGCTTGAAAATCTTTCTTATACTCAGAGATTTCCATAGGCGACGCTACTATTAAACCAATATTAAGTTCTTCTGCAACTTCAGCGCAAAGCTGATCTGCCCCTTCAGCCAAGCAGCAAAGTAATTTAATAGGAGAATTTGGGCATTTTAAAGCAACAGCCTGAAGCTGACTCTTTACTGCCTGCTTAAGAGAATCAACATCTTTAGCTCTAAGTTGCCTATGGCCGGAAACACCTATTACAATTGGCTTTGCGAGATCGTTCATAAAAAATAAGTTAACATCAAAAAACTATAACAGTTAATTATACCATTTTAACTTGCATATTTGCAAAACGGTGCCTTTAGAAGCCTAATCTTGATTGATAACTTTTGCGCCTTCAAGGTCTGCTTTTAAAGATAATACTCGCCAGTTTCCGGCGAAAGCTTTTAAGCCTTGAGCCATCTTATCTTCAAAATCTTTAGGGCCGCCAACGGCTAAAAGCGTGCTGCCCGACCCGCTAATAATTAAACCATCTGCACCATTTGCAATGGCTAATTTTCTAATATCGTCAAACCCAGGAATCAGCTGCTTTCTATACGGCTGATGAAGCTTATCATCTAAAGCTGCTGCAAGCAGCTTTTTGTCTGCACATTCAAATGCCTTAAGAAGAAGTGCCAAGCACCCAACTGTATAAACCGCATCTGTTCTTTTTATATTTTCCGGAAGCATTTCGCGAGCTTTTTCTGTTGATGTTTCAAAATCAGGAACAAGCGCCGTGAATTTTAATTCTTCATTAACTTTATAATCAGCAACGTAAACCTCTCCATCATTAACGCTCGAAGCAATAAGCCCACCAAATATAGCCGGCGCCGCATTATCAGGATGGCCCTCAAGTTTATTCGCAATGAAAAGCATTTCGCTCTTTGAAAGACCTAAACTGTGAACCGCATTTGCACCAATGATTCCGCCAACAATAAGAGTTGAAGAAGAACCAAGGCCTCTGCAAATAGGAATATCTGATTTGAATACAATTTTTAAACCCTTTGGGGCCTTAAGCCCTTTATATGCCAAAGTCTCGCAGAAAGCTTTGTAAGCGATATTATCTTCGTTCGCAAATTTTTCTGGGCATCCGGAAATATCAAGAGTGTCTCCACTCTCTTCAAAAGATATTTCGTTATAGAGCGTTAATGCCAGGCCAAGAACATCAAAACCAGGGCCTACGTTTCCTGTTGAAGCAGGTACTTTTACTGTAATCATTTTACTTTCCCATTTTCTTTTCAACATAACTGCAAAGATCAGATGCTTCTATCACATCGCTATGAAGAACGCTTTTCTCTTTTAATTTTGCAATTCTTTCCGGAGCTTTTGCATTGCATGTTTTTTCGAGAAGCTCAATAGATTCAAAACAATCCTTTGGCGCATCAAGGCCTAAAGCTGTAAGAATCGACTCTGAGAATTTAAATGGGCTTGCGGTTGAAAGAACTACAACCATTTCATCTTTATATGCTTTCTGCGCGCAAGCATAGCCAACGGCAGTATGAGTATCAATCAAATAGCCATCACTTTCCCAAAGAGATTTAATTGCGGCAAAAGCTTCTTCATCGCCTGCAAATTCTGCGTCAAAGTCGCTGCGAATAGTCTGCAACAATTCTGGCGGAATAGTATAAATCCCTTTTTCATTTAAGTCTTTCATGCAGTTTGCAGTGATATCAGTATTCTCATCACTTGCAAAGTACAAAAGTCTTTCCAAATTGCTGGAGATTAATATATCCATTGATGGCGACGAGGTTGTATAAAATTCTCTACGTTTATCGTATAACCCAGTATTTAAGAAATCGGTAAGAATATTATTTTTATTTGATGCACAAAGAAGCCTATTAACAGGAAGCCCCATTTTCTTCGCGAGGTATCCGGCAAAGATGTCACCAAAGTTTCCGGTTGGAACCGCAAAGCTTACAGAATCGCCAATTGCAATTTTGCCATCTTTGGCAAGCTGCCCATAAGCCCAAAAATAATAAGCAACCTGAGGCATAAGCCTTGCAATATTGATTGAATTTGCACTGCTAAGCTTAACGTCTTCGAACTTCAGTTTTGAGAATGCTATCTTAACGGCATTTTGTACATCATCGAAATTGCCCTTAACCGCGCAAACTGTTACATTAGAGCCTTCCTGCGTTTTCATCTGAAGCTTTTGTATATCAGAAACTCCATCTTCAGGATAAAATACTGTGATTCCGGTGCCAGGGACATCGGCAAAAGCCTCGAGCGCTGCTTTTCCTGTATCACCGCTTGTTGCAGTTAAAATCATTATCTTCTCTTTAGTGCCTCTGATTTTGGCAGCAGCTGTAAGAAGCCTTGGGAAAACACAAAGCGCCATATCCTTAAAAGCTGATGTTGGGCCATGATAAAGCTCTAAGAAGGCTTTACCTGCAGCATATTTCAAATCGACTTTCTGAGGAACATCAAATTTGCCAAAGTAGCCTTCTGATACACAGTTCTTGACAACCTCTTCTCCAAAATCAGGAAGAAGCAAATTGATAAGTCTGCTTGCAAGCTGCTCATAGCTAAAATTAGGCAATTCTAACAGCGAAAAATCTATTTTAGGGATAAATTCCGGAACAAATAACCCGCCATCTTCAGCCAAGCCGCTAAGCACAGCCTCGCAAGAATCTTTATATATTTTTTTATTTCTTGTACTTAAATACTTCATATCTAATTTAGTATAGCATACTAAATTAGCATTTAACGAATTTAATCTAAAATAAAACGGCTCTGCACATTGTTTGCACAGAGCCGTTTTTAATTATCCAAATATAGAAAGCAGGAACCCTGCAGCAATTGCCGAGCCGATTACCCCAGCAACATTTGGCCCCATAGCATGCATCAACAAATAATTATTTGAATTTGATTTTCTACCAACATCTTGTGAGACACGCGCAGCCATTGGAACTGCGGACACCCCTGCAGACCCAATAAGAGGATTGATTTTTCCCTTTGTCAGGAAATACATTAAATCTCCCATCAAAAGACCACCAACAGTTGAAATAGCAAAAGCAATTAAACCAAGAATAATAATCTTGATTGTCTGCAATGTAAGGAATCTTTCCGCACCCATTGTTGCACCAACTGATGTCGCAAGGAATATGGTTACGATATTCATCATTGCATTTTGAACGGTATCTGACAGTCTGTCAGTAACGCCACATTCTCTAAGAAGATTTCCAAACATCAAGCAACCAATAAGCGGAGCTGTTGAAGGTAAAAGCAAAATTACTACACCTGCTACGATAATTGGGAATAAAATCTTCTCAGTTTTAGATACAGGTCTAGATTGTTCCATCTTAACTTGACGCATCTTTTCCGTTGTTAAAGCCTTCATGATTGGAGGTTGAATAAGCGGAATAAGCGCCATATACGAATATGCGGCAATCGCAATTGGCCCCAACAACTCAGGGGCAAGCATAGTCGTTAAAAAGATTGCTGTTGGCCCATCAGCGCCACCAATAATACCAATTGACGCTGCCTGAGGCCCTGTAAACCCAAGAATAACTGCACCAAAGAAAGCAACGAATACTCCAAGCTGTGCAGCAGCACCCATTAACATGCTCTTTGGGTTTGCAATCATAGGGCCAAAATCAGTCATTGCACCAACACCCATAAAGATGAGCGAAGGGTAAATTCCGGCTTTAACACCTATATAAAAAATATCAAGCAAGCCACCCTCATGTATTATCGTTGTAAATGTCATACCTGCATCGCCTGCAATATATGCATCCCACAGCTCTTGATGGAACATCTCCGAGCCAGGAAGATTAGCAAGTAAACATCCAAACGCGATACCTACCATAAGTAGCGGTTCAAATTTCTTTACGATTCCTAAATACAAAAGCACGCATGCAATAAGAATCATCACAAAATATTTCCAACCACCAGGTTCAAAAAATTGAGCAAAGCCCGACTCGAGAGCAAGCTTCCCAAGTGTGCCTAATATATCCATGCACTATGCCTCCTTCTCAATCTCTGAAATTACAGCCATTATAGCTGCAACCTTTTTAGGATCAACACCATTAGTGGTTGTTACTGATACATTACTTCTTTTAACGGCTTTTCCAAAGATGCCTATAACCAGCATAAGAAAAAATATTCCAAGAAAAACAACAAAGTATCCAAGTATTGCGGAAATAAAAGCCGTTCCAATTCCGATATTAACCATCAATTCACCTACTTAATTATTGCAACACTATCACCAGTATTAAGCGCCTGACCTTC
>JAUNQK010000001.1:2111-21132 GCA_030536235.1 Bacillota bacterium | reverse complement strand
GTTTGTTGTTTTCCGTTTGTGCGATCTACTTCAACGGTAAATTCTTCGCCGTTTACCTTTACTTTATATACCATTGGATTCTCCACGTTTGTTTCTTTTTCAATATTTTTTACTACAGCCTTTGGGGCTTCAACAGTAGCTTCGCCTCTTAAGAATTTTTCTGCAACCTCTGGGAAAAGTGCAACAGAAAGAAGATCTTCATCAGACTTAATAATGTCTTTGTACTTTTCTCTTATTGCCGGAAGCTGTGGTTCAAGCAAATCTGCCGGACGGCAAGTTATTCTATCTTCAGGATTAATTCCTGCTTTTGCAAGCACGTCAGGGTTTATTTCAGCCGGAAGCCTGCCATATTCACCTTTAAGAAGGCCTATACTTTCCTTTGGAATAACCTTATATCTTTCATTAGAAAGAACATTCATTACTGCCTGAGTTCCAACAATCTGAGATGTTGGTGTAACAAGAGGCGGGTAACCGAAATCTTTTCTAACTCTTGGAACTTCTTCAAGAACTAAAGGAAGCTTATCAGAGGCGTTCATATTTTTAAGCTGAGAAATAAGATTGGAAAGCATTCCGCCAGGCACCTGATAAATAAGTGCATTCGCATCTATGTTTTTAACCTTAGCATCCCAGTAACCTTCAGCCTTCATTCTTTCGACTGCCGGAGCAAATAGCTTTGAAGCATTGCTAAGTGCTGTAATATCAAGTTCTGTGTCTCGCACAGTACCCTTAAGAGCCGCAACTAAAGGCTCTGTAGCAGGCTGAGATGTGCCTCCGCCAAGACTACTTAAGGCTGTATCAATAATATCAACACCAGCTAGTGCACTTGCCAGTGCGGTCATTTCACCACAGCCAGTAGTATCATGTGTATGAAGATGAATAGGAACCTTAAGCTCTGCCTTAAGTCTTTTTACAAGAGAATAAGCTGCATCAGGAAGTAGAAGTGCAGCCATATCCTTAATTGTTATTATGTCTGCTCCCATTGATTCCAATTCTTTTGCTACGCTTACAAAATAGTCTTCATTATGAACAGGGCTAATTGTATAAGAAATTGCAGCTTCGCAAATACCTCCATATTTTTTTATGGAAGTCATTGCTTGCTTTAAATTTCTTGTATCATTTAAAGCATCAAATACTCTAATAATGTCGATGCCATTTTCAATTGATTTTTTGCAAAACAAATCAACAACATCATCTGCATAATTCTTGTATCCAAGAATGTTTTGTCCTCTAAAAAGCATCTGAAGTTTTGTGTTTGGCAAGGCCTTACGAAGCTTTCTAAGTCTTTCCCAAGGATCTTCATTTAAAAATCTTAAGCAAGAATCAAAAGTTGCTCCGCCCCAACACTCAAGAGAATAATAGCCAATTTGATCAAGGGCACTAAGTGCTGGCTCCATTTCTTCAAATTTCATTCTTGTTGCAGCTTGTGATTGATGTGCATCACGAAGAATAGTATCTGTTATTAACAGTTTTGTGTTTGTTTCAAAATTCATTTGTTACCTGTCCTTTTTTAACTCAATTTATATATAATATTATTATAACAAGTTGCTAGCTAATGCGTCACCTATTTCAACGTGAAAAGCATTATTATTCTCGCTATGGAAAACATATTTAAAAACAACATAATACGGTTAAAAGAGGTCGATTCTACAAATCTCGAAGCCTTTAGGCACGCAAGCACTTGCGCAGTCGTTGCAGACTGCCAAACAGCTGGCAAAGGCCGTATGGGGCGCACTTTTGTTTCAGAAAATAATCAGGGTTTATGGCTATCAATATTAGAAACAGATATTTTAAGTTCAGAGTTAACAGCATGGGCAGGAGTTGTAATATGCAAAATCCTAAGAAAGCATGGGCTTGAAGCACAAATCAAATGGCCAAACGATATACAAGTAAACGGCAAAAAAATTTGCGGGATTCTTTGCGAAATGAAGAACCAAGCAGTAGTAATTGGTATAGGAATTAATCTATATCAAGAAGATTTCAAAGATTTAAACAGCATCGCAACATCTGCAAAATTATGCAATATTTTTATTGATAAAGAGATTTTACTTTCAGAAGTATTAGATGGTCTTAATCAAATGCTTTTAGACTACCCATCTAAAAAAGAGGTTTATCTTCAATACTTCAAAGAAAAATGCAATACCCTTAATCAGGAAATTGCCATACAAATTGAAGGCGATGTAAAAAAAGGTATTGCAAAAGATATCGATAATAATTTCAGATTGATTATCGAGCTTTCAGATGGAAGCATAGTTACTAAAGACTCCGGCCAATGTCTTACTCTGGGAAATCCTTAGTCCCTATCGGTCTTGTTGGGAGATTTCCATTAAGAACTGGATAAAGTTTTATAGTATGTCCCCAATAAGTTATTTGATTATCTTGTTGGCTTGATGTAAATGCTAACACAATGTCACTAGTTTGCATATTTGTTCTTCGGCCAAACTTGTTTTCTACGCCATACCACTCTTCACCACTACAGTAGAAAATTTTATAGTTACCAAGTGGCACCTTTTTCACTTCTGTTTGACCTCCTTCAACATAAAACGAAAAATCGTTATCCCCATTTTGATCTTTCATATAAATGTAAAAGTTTACACCCTCTAACGTTTCAACTGTAAATCTACAAGGGCATTCCCCACTAGCCACTTTAAAGTCTTGTCCACTATTCACTTCTTCGGGAATTAGTTTTTCTTTAGACTGTGAAGATATATATTTTGAATCCCCAAATGCAAAAAACTGAAAGCAAAAAACTGACGAACAAATAGCCAATAGTATTACTAACACAAGTATTCTTTTTCCCATATTTGAAATCTCCTTTTACCCTAATACATTTCTAAATTATCAACTTATTTTTAATCTCTGACTCAACAATGCGAAGGTCAATAATACCATCTGAATTATCATAAGTTACAATTAAATTATCCCACGGAACTATTCCAATACTGGCATAAAGCTTCGCCTTTTGATCTTGCCATTTTAAATATGATTGGACATTTGTTAAGCCTTCATGTTCCCAAACGAACTTCTTGCCATCACTCCGGCGAATAATAAAATCCGGAACAAGGCTAGTGTCTCTAATACGAATCACTTGCTCATAGTGAAATTCCAAGCCATATTCATAAAGCTTTTCGCTGATTAATACCTCTGATTTTGATCGCAGCTTGAGCCCATGCGAATTAATTTGACGGCGCTCTTCGGGCCTGTACATGCTTTGCTCAAATGCTTCATTCGCCCATGATGATAAAACCTTAGGCTCGTAAATATTTTCAAGCAAATCTTCTTTTATGAATGGGTTTTGCTTAAGCAGCATGTGAATTTCTTGGTTAATCGAATAATCTTTAATTTGGGAAATCGTCGCCTTAAGCAATTTAATATTGTGATGCAATGATTCACTTTCATCTTGCAAAGCGAGTTTGCATATAAGAGCCCTGGACAAGTCTTCGTCGCGGGACAATTTATGACGCTTTCGCATACCATCAACTTTAAGTTCTTGAACAAGCACACCAGATTTACCCTGCCTCACAAAACTAAGATGACCCTGAGGGCAAGCTTGTAAACGCTTCGTGACGATTTTGTTTCTTTCTTCAAGTTGTGTCACGATTTTTGATAATTCAGTGATGATTTCCATGGATAATAACCTCTTCGAATAGAAAAAATGACAAGACAAAAGAAATATTAGACTTTGGGCACCCTTTTGCAGAAAAAAGAGTGACGAAAATTAATAATGCGGAAGATTCCGGCACGATAGGTTAATAATATGCTGCCGGAGTCGCTTAAAAGTGCAATAAACGTGCCAAATGCAGAGAAATCGTGAAGTCTTGGCACAGCGGGAAAATAAAACGTGCCGAGTGCAGACAAAATATGAAGTCTTGGCACCGCAGAAAAGTAAAACGTGCCAAATGTGTGAAAAATATAGATTATTGGCGCAGATTTAACAAAGACCCGCCAATAAAAGACATAAATAAAATCTCAGCATATATGCTGCGGCTTAATATTACCATATTTTGTCAAATTGCGTCAAGGGGCTTTGAACTAAGTTGCCGCAAAATCAACCATACATGAAGCATTTAAGATTTATATGTATTTTGGTTCGAAATCGAAAGGGTGACAGAGGCAAATATACACGCAAATTTACATTTAAGATTGCTGTTTCGCATATCTAACCTTGTTTTATTTAGACAGTTGTATTAGAATAGATACATGAATATTTTGAAGAATTTTACAAATTGTTGTTGTACAAGCTACCGACTTGTGTAAGTTTAAACTTATTGCACAAGGCGGTCTTTGTAATGTCTTGTGCGCAATAACATTTGCTTTACTGCTATGCGAACAAGACGCATAGCTTTTTTATTTGCATTTCGCAAAACAGAATTAGAGTTATTAAAGAATCGAGGCTTTTTATGAATAATTATTCCGGAAACACCCCTATGGTAGACATTACCTATAAATTTAATGGGAACGTCTCACATATCTATGCAAAGCTTGAATACTATAACCCAAGCGGAAGCATCAAAGATAGAATTGCATCATATATTATCGATAAAGCAACCGAACGCGGCGAGCTGAAAGCCGGGCAACCAATTGTTGAAACAACAAGCGGAAACACAGGAATTGCAGCTGCAGCTTACGGCGCATTAACAAAACACCCTGTTCATATCTTTATGCCAGATTGGACAAGCACCGAACGAGTTCAGTTAATGAAAATGTATGGCGCAAACGTGCATCTCGTTTCAAAAGAAGAAAACGGTTTTTTAGGCGCACTTAGCCAGGCAGACCAACTCGTTAAAGAACTTAACGCATTTAAAATCAATCAATTTGAAAACGAAGACAATATTAAGGCGCACTATAACAGCACAGCGCTTGAAATATTAAAGCAGCTTCCTGATGTTACTGATTTTGTTTCCGGAGTAGGCTCTGGCGGAACAATTATGGGTATAGGAAGCAGACTCAAAGAAAATAACAAAACCAAATTAATTGCAATCGAGCCTGATTGCAATCAGATTATTGCCGGGAAAAAAGCAACTCGCCAGCACAAAATCGAAGGAATCGGAGACGACTTTATCCCTGCTATTCTTAACACCGGAATCATTGACCAGCTAATTCCAATAAACGATGATGACGCTATCGCCATGGCAAGCAAGCTCGCAAAAGAGCTTGGCCTTGGCGTTGGAATTTCATCTGGTGCAAACTTCCTTGGCGCAGTACTTGCAAATAATAGCAATAAAAAAGTTGTCACCGTCTTTGCCGATGACAACAAAAAATATCTTTCTACAAGCCTCGCAAACCCAATCGCTTCAAGCGATATGCTTAGCAACAAAATTGAATTGCTGGATGTGAATTATTAATTTTTATTATTCCCACTCAATAGTGCCTGTTGGCTTTGGTGTGATGTCCCAAAGAACACGGTTTACACCCTTAACGTTCTTTGTAATCTTCTTTGTGATTGTCTGCATTAACTGCCAATCAAGCTTAACAGGTGTAGCTGTTGTAGCGTCAACTGAGTTAATAGCACGAATAATTACAGGCCATTCCCAAGTACGCTTTCCGTTGCGGATACCTGTTGATTTAATATCTGGAACAACTGTGAAGTACTGCCATACTTTGCCTTCAAGGCCAGCCTTTGCGAATTCTGCTCTTAAGATAGCATCTGATTCGCGAACAGCTTCAAGTCTATCACGAGTAATAGCGCCAACGCATCTTACGCCAAGACCTGGGCCTGGGAACGGCTGACGGTTAACCATATTTTCAGGAAGGCCAAGAGCCTTACCAACAACACGAACTTCATCTTTGTATAAAAACTTAACCGGTTCAACAAGCTGGAATTTCTGCATATCCTTTGGCAGACCACCTACATTGTGGTGAGCCTTGATTCCGCCCTTGCTTTCAAGAATATCTGGGTAAATTGTTCCTTGGCCAAGGAAACCAACGCCCTTAATCTTCTTTGCTTCTTTAGCAAATACATCAATAAAGATGCTTCCGATAATCTTTCTCTTCTTTTCTGGTTCTTCAACGCCCTTAAGAGCTTTTAAGAATTTATTTGTTGCGTCAACATAAACAAGATTTGTCTTGAACTGCTTTGTGAAAACCTTGCAAACCATTTCAGGTTCGCCTTTTCTAAGAAGCCCATGGTTAACGTGAACACAAGTAAGCTGATCGCCAATTGCCTTTGCAATAAGAGCAGCGCATACAGAACTGTCTACACCACCTGATAATGCAAGAAGCACCTTGCCATCGCCAACCTGCTCTTGAATTTCTTTAATCTGAGCTGCGATATATTTTTTTGCCTGAGCCTGAGTAGTAATTCTCTTAAGACTCTTTGGTCTTACGTCACATTTGCTTGCCATTTTGGCCTCCTAATATCTCATTTCATTTAACATTTTTTGTTAAACAACAAAATCCATTTTACCATTGCGTCAATTCTTTGTAAATAATTTTTCTTTCAATCATTTATAATATTGGCATTATTCTTCTTGGCTGCTTCTTGAAAGAAGCATATCTGTCGCTTCGAACAAACTTATCTCACCATTAAGGAACTGATACATGAAATTCGTGATTGGCATATCGACATTAAGCTTTTCTGATAATTCATGAGCAGCCACACATGTCGTTATTCCTTCAACAGTTTGCCCTACCATAGTGCAAGCTTCTTTAACAGATGTTCCCTTGCCAAGTAAAATGCCGCATCTTCTATTTCTTGAATGCATACTGTCGCAAGTAACAATCAAATCTCCAACGCCCGACAAGCCAAAGAAACTTGATTTATCTGCGCCAAGCTTTTCACCAAGCCTTGAAATTTCGGCAAGGCCTCTTGTGATTAAAGCTGCCTTAGCATTATCGCCAAAGCCTAAGCCTTCTGCGATTCCGCAAGCAAGTGCAATTACATTTTTAATTGCCCCGCCGATTTCAACTCCAATCAAATCGCTATTGGTATAAACTCTAAAAAATTTAGTGAATAATAAATCTTGAACTTCTTTTGAAAGATTTGCATCTTTTGATGCTGCGCAAATATTAGTTGGCAGTTTTAGCTGAACCTCTTCTGCATGTGATGGCCCGGAAAGCGCAACATACTTGCAGCCAGGAGCAACCTCTTCTGCAACCTCAGACAAACGCTTCATCGAATCGATCTCAATACCTTTTGCAAGATTAACAATTATAGCCGATTCAATATAAGGGGCAGCCTTAGTTAAAACCTCTCTAAAAGCTTGCGCCGGAACCGCAAAAATTAAAAAATCGCAGCCCTTAACGCAAGCCTCTATGTCTTTATCTTTTTCCCAGATTATTGGATTATAGCCTTTACCTACGAGCAAGGTTTCAATAGCTGTGCCAAACGCCCCGTGGCCTAAGATGCATATTTTTTTATTGTCAAAGATGGCTTGCTTCGTTTTACCATCTATATATTCACGAATGTCCATAATTATTATTGTTTTTTCTTAAATATCTTTGCTCTAAATAATACTATGTTTAAAACTGCAAAGTATGCAAAGCAAATTACTAAAACCAGCACAGGGTTCTTTGGAGCATAGCTTGCGAAAAGCATCATTGGAAAACCTAAAACAATAGCTACAAAGTTTTGATATACCAAATTTTCTGCTGCCGGAGTACTAAAGTGTGGGTCAACTTCACGAAGAAGCATCATGCCCGTACTTGCTGTTCCGGTAAGCATGCCATACATAGCAAGAAATTGTTCTTGCTTATACTGAGGGAATAAATGCTTTGCAACATAAAGATTATAAACATAGGTAATTACCGCACCGATAATTCCCATGATAATAATGATGCCCCAGTAATTTTCAAGAGCAGAAAGTCTTATTGCAGCAACCCCTGCTACAATCATAAGATCGTAGAAGAAATTGCTAAGTCTTGTCATAAAGAAATTATTGATATATTGCTTACGGATAATTCTCTTGAGTCTAAGTCTTCTAATTACGAATTTAATAAGCGATGCAGAAATAACACCGAGCAAGAAATTGAAGCCGTAAATTACAGACTTAAGCCCCGGAGCAATGCCACCGATAATCAGCATAAATATATATGCGAGTAAATATGCACCAAGAATAAATGCAAACTGAACAGTGATTTTATCCATGTTCTCTTGCATTGGAATCTCATGTCTTGTTTGAATTTGCAAGCCGTCAATTATTTCGCGCTCTGCTTTTTTTACTTTAATCTTGCCGCGCTTATGGCCAATATTCATATGAATAACACCGCCGATTCCGGCACTAATAAAACCAAGAGCAGCAATCGTAAGGCCAAATGCTTTTCCGCCGGCAAAACCATAATCAGTTTCATAAAGGCTTCCAAAGTTTAAAGCCTGGCCTGTTCCCTGACCATAGCCTAAAGGAAGAAGCGCACCCGCTGCCGGGAGGAACCCTGCAACAAACTTTGCAGCAATCATTGAAATAGCGATACCAAAAACTGCCTGAAGCAAATAGGTTGCCACAGTTGTAATACCGGTATTAGCAATTTCTATTGTTCTTTCTTTTGAAGTCTTTCCGTCTGTAGAAGTAAATGTAGCTGCAATAAAACCAAGAGCAAGGGTATGATATGTGATAATCTCAAGCACATCTGTACCATTGCCACCAAAAAATGGAGTATTAAACATAACCATGCCGGTGCATGATTTATATATTTCTTTTACAATAAGTAAAATGACGCCGCTAATTACTGATGTTGGAATAAGAGATTCAGCTAAAAATCTAACTCTCTTCTTTAAGATATTTCCAACCAACAAACTAATAAGTAAAACCGCTATTAAATTTAATGATGCCCAAACACTATAGTCCCAAAAATTTGTCATCTGATTTTCCCTCGGTTATATTTTTAGATCTTTTATAAATATTTAAATATTTAAGTGCATTTAATCTTTGGTTACCCTTGTATTGATATACGGTATTTCCAAAATAAATATTAAGCTTATTTCTGCCAAGGCAGGCAATTCCGCTAATATCATCAAACATCATTGTAACATACGAATCGCCATTTTTCTCAATTTCAATTCTATCACCAAATAGTTTTGATGTTACACCTGATTGAATAAGCTCTTTATGATCGTGCAAAATAACCCTATATAAATCAGTATTATCTGTAAAAATAGGTTCTTTCGTAAGCTTTGTTACATCTGTGCTATTTACATAATATTTTTCGTAATCATACCAATCTGCAGCAAATGTAAATGGCAGATCAAAGCCTATCCCGCGAAGGCTCTTATCTTCGCAATACTCAACTTTCTTTTTACACTTCTTGCACCAAAATTCGTTGCCTTCACTTTCGAATTCGGCGAAGCCACAATCAGGGCAAACATAAATCATTCGCTCGATATATTCGGCACGCTTTTTAGAAGTGTATACTGCCGGAACATTTTCACGAACATCTAAAGTTTCAACTATTTCTTTGTACAGCTCTTCTTTAGACATTGAAGCAACGTCTTCTTTGCTAATTTCTTTAGCAACATAGCCGCGGGTTTTACCTCTTCGAGGTTTATCCGACCACCTTGGCTCTGCCCCAT
This sequence comes from Bacillota bacterium, assembly GCA_030536235.1. Taxonomy (GTDB): domain Bacteria; phylum Bacillota; class Clostridia; order Peptostreptococcales; family Anaerovoracaceae; genus UBA1764. Next base: position 11,630 of record JAUNQK010000001.1, on the reverse strand, counting down.
AGCCACCTTCTATTCTGTAAAGCAAAATTGGAAGACCAATTTTTTTAGCAAGTGAAACGATAGATGGATTGATATATTCTGTTTTGCCACTAAATGTTCTGTTACCTTCCGGAGCAATCGCAAGGCTTCCGCCTTCTTTCACTACTTTAAGGCAAGCCTTTAAAGACCCAATATCAACTGTAGATTTTTTAATAGGAATAGGGGCAAGCATATAACGCAAAATATCAGAGACAAACCCCATTGAGAAAATGTCTTCTGTTGCGAGAAAATAAATGTGCTGCTTAAAAGAATACTCTACAATGAATTGGTCTTGCGGAGTCTGGTGATTATACAAGATAAGATATTGACCATCTTTATCAAAATGTTCAACCTTTGTATGATATTTACTTAGAGTAATGTACGAAACAAGTGGGCCGGTAAGACGTCTAATGATTTTGTGTCTTGGCTTGATCCATGTTTCTTGTTTTTTAGTGGACATAATTTTAAATAGATTGCTTCGCTTCGCTCGCAATGACAATGGAACTTCGCTCGCAATGACAATAAAGCTGCTCGCAATGACAACTAAAATACGCTTGGCGGTTGGCCAAGCGTAATATTTTTATCTATTGATATTTGGTGTTGAGTCTTTCAGGATTACATCGTGTGCTCCGCCTTCAACAATTGATACTGCGGAAACAAGTGTAAGCTTGGCTTTCTGCTGAAGCTCTGGAATTGATAGTGCACCAACATTGCAGAATGTTGAACGCATCTTTGCAAGGCTCATTCTTACGCCGTCTGAAAGTGGGCCAGCATATGGAACATAGCTGTCAACGCCTTCTTCGAACTTGAGCGTAGCTTCACCACCGAGATCGTATCTTTGCCAGTTACGAGCACGGTTTGAACCTTCGCCCCAGTATTCTTTGCAATATGCACCATTAATAAGGATTTTTTCTGTTGGAGATTCATCGAATCTTGCGAAGTATCTACCAAGCATAAGGAAATCAGCACCCATAGAAAGTGCAAGTGTCATGTGATAATCATGAACAAGACCACCATCAGAACAAATTGGAACATAAATTCCTGTTTCCTTATAATATTCGTCACGAGCTTTTGCAACTTCAATTACTGATGTTGCTTGGCCACGACCAATACCCTTTGTTTCACGTGTGATACAAATTGAACCACCGCCGATACCAACCTTAACGAAGTCGGCACCACATTCTGCAAGGAATCTAAAACCTTCACCATCAACTACGTTTCCGGCACCAATCTTAACCTTGTCGCCATACTCACTGCGCACCCATTCGAGTACATTCTTCTGCCACTGTGTAAAGCCTTCTGAAGAATCGATGCAAAGAACGTCTACACCTGCTTCGATAAGTGCAGGGATTCTTTCTTTGTAATCTCTTGTGTTGACTCCGGCACCAACTACATAACGTTTTTCGGAATCAAGAAGTTCGAGTGGATTATCTTTGTGTGAATCGTAGTCTTTTCTAAATACGAAATATTTTAATCTTCCATCTTTGCCGATTACAGGAAGAGCGTTAAGCTTGTGATCCCAGATAATGTCGTTGCATGTCTTAAGGGATGTCCCTTCTTCAGCATAGATAAGCTTGTCTACAGGTGTCATGAATTCTTTAACTAATGTTGCAGGGTCCATTCTGCTAACTCTGTAGTCTCTGCTTGTTACAAGACCAACCATCTTGCCATCTGGGGTACCATCTTCTGTAACAGCCATTGTTGAATGGCCTGTTGCAGATTTAAGTCTAATAACATCAGCAAGTGTGCTTGTTGGTTTTAAGTTTGCATCTGATGGTACAAAGCCTGCCTTATAAGCTTTTACTGTTGCAACCATAGCTGCTTCGTCTTCGATTGATTGTGAACCATATATGAATGATACTCCGCCTTCTTTTGCGAGTGCGATAGCAAGTCTTGAGCCTGATACCGACTGCATGATTGCGGAAATCATTGGGATGTTCATTTTAATTGCTGGCTCCTCACCTTTTTTGAATTTTACTAAAGGTGTTGCAAGGCTAACCTTGTCAGGAGTGCAGTTACCATCAGAAAAACCCGGAACAAGTAAGTATTCGCTAAAGGTTCTTGATGGTTCTTCATAAAAATAAGCCATAATTTGCCTCCAAAATATTTTTCCTATTATAGCACAAAACCCCGCGCCTGTGCGGGGTTTTATAAACTATTTTTTTACATCATTCCTGGCATTCCGCCGCCCATTGGGGGCATAGCCGGAGCATCTTCCTTAATAGAAACGATGCCTGCTTCTGTTGTTAAAAGAACTGCTGAAGCAGAAGCTGCATTTTGAAGAGCACTTCTTGAAACCTTAGCTGGGTCTACGATTCCGGCTGAAATCATATCTTCATATACTTCGGTTGCAGCATTGAAGCCTGTTCCCTTCTTAGCAGATTTTACTGCGTTAACAACAACGCTTCCTTCGAAACCTGCGTTTTCTGCAATCTGGCGAACCGGTTCTTCTAAAGCTCTTTCGATAATCTTTGCACCGGTCTTTACATCGCCTTCAAGGCTTTCAACGTATTTGTGTACTGCCGGAATAGCATTGATAAATACTACACCGCCTCCGGCAACAATTCCTTCAAGAGCTGCAGCCTTTGTTGCATTAAGAGCATCTTCGATTCTAAGCTTCTTATCTTTAAGTTCTGTTTCTGTTGCAGCACCTACTTTAATAACGGCTACGCCGCCAGCAAGTTTTGCAATTCTTTCCATAAGCTTTTCTTTATCGTAGTCTGATGTGCTTGCCTGCATTAAGCTTCTCATCTGTTCAACTCTTGCCTTGATATCTGCCTTCTTGCCTGCACCATCAACAATTGTTGTGTTTTCTCTTGTAACCTTTACAGTTGCTGCTGTACCAAGCATATCAATAGTAGCAGTCTTAAGATCGTAACCGAGTTCTTCGCTGATTACTGTTCCCTTAGTAAGAATTGCGATATCTTGAAGCATTTCTTTTCTTCTATCGCCAAAGCCAGGAGCCTTAACTGCAACGCATTCGAAGGTTCCTCTAAGCTTATTAACTACAAGTGTTGCGAGTGCTTCACCTTCAATATCTTCTGCAATAATTAAGAGCTTTCTTCCCTGCTGAACAAGCTGTTCTAAGATTGGGAGAATATCCTGAATATTTGTAATCTTCTTATCTGTAATAAGAATGTATGGGTTTTGAAGAACTGCTTCCATCTTTTCGATATCTGTTGCCATATATGCTGAAAGATATCCGCGGTCGAACTGCATACCTTCTACAACGTCAAGTTCTGTACCCATTGACTTTGATTCTTCTACAGTAATAACGCCTTCTGAGCCAACCTTTTCCATAGCGTCTGCGATAAGCTGGCCAATTTCTTTATCTCCGCAAGAAACTGAAGCTACCTGTGCAATAGCATCTTTGCCCTTAACAGATTTTGAAGTCTTCTTAATTTCTTCAACTGCCACATCAACTGCGCCCTGAATACCACGCTTTAAAACCATTGGGTTTGCGCCAGCTGCTACATTCTTAAAACCTTCACGAATAATAGCCTGTGCAAGGATTGTTGCTGTTGTTGTTCCGTCTCCGGCAACATCATTAGTTTTAGCACTAACTTCTTTTACAGTTTGTGCACCCATGTTTTCGAACTTATCTTCGAGTTCGATTTCTTTAGCAATAGTAACACCATCATTTGTAATGAGTGGGCTGCCATATTCTTTTTCGATCATTACATTTCTGCCCTTAGGGCCGAGTGTAATTTTTACTGTATTTGCAAGTTTATCAACACCTGCTAAAAGCTTTGCGCGAACATCTTCGCCATAGTTAATTTCTTTTGCCATTTCAATTCCCCTTTACTAATCTACAATTGCGAGAATATCTTTTTGAGATACAAGAAGTAATTCTTCCCCGTCGAGTTTAACTTCGGTTCCGGCATATTTTGAATAAAGAACCTTATCGCCCTTTTTTACTTCCATCTTTACTTCGTCTGTTCCAGGACCAACTTCAAGAACCTTAGCCCACTGTGGAGCCTCTTTAGCATTACCTGTTAAGATAATTCCGCTTGCTGTCTTTTCTTCTGCTTCTTCCTTCTTAAGAAGAACTCTGTCACCTAAAGGTTTAACTTTCATTTTGATCTCCTTTATCATATATACAAATGTATTTTTGCCTAAAAAGGTTTTTAGCACTCTATATCTTAGAGTGCTAAAACTATTATACCTCAATGGGCTATATTGTCAATTATCTGTACCCACGAATTTCAATTTCTACGCCTAAAACGTTAAAAGCAGTCATTTCTTCGACGATTTCGTAGATAAGCTCTTGCATAGCTAAGGCAGCGGTTTTAAACTGTGAAGCTTTATCCATAAGCACAACAGATCTAACAACGCAGCCGTTATCGTCATTATCAAAGGCTGTCCAAAGCACATCGGCAACCCCATGGGTATGCTTTGCGGCATACTCAACGATATCAAAAATAACCTTTTCTGATATTACATAATCGCCCAAATAGCTATAAGTAGGCCTTACTATAGTCTTTTCTATGGCAGAATCTTTTGAAAAACTTCTGCGAGGGTCTAAGAAATATCCACTAAACTGTTTTCTAACCTGAAATGTTGGTGCCGGAATAATATGCATTCCGTTTTCTTCTCTATATTTGCGAGCCTTAAGCCTTTGGTCTTCTGTTGTAATATCTTCGATATGAACAATCTCTTTAATTGCCGGAAGATTAAGCCTTTCAGCTATTTTCTCAATCATCTTATCAGATGTGCCAATAATAAGAATTGCCTCTGGATTTTGCTGTTTTATGGCCTTTTGAACGCTTTTGCAATGGTCGTCCTTTGTAAAAAGCGCAGTGCGAATAGCCGCAACGCTGGTAGCCTGCTTTTTCGCAGAGATTCCGGCAATAATATTTCCATCACATAAAAATAGACCGTCGTCTATAAGACCACGGGCACCAAGGCGAGCGCAAAGCTCTGCCGAATGATAGGATTTTCCTGTGCCGGATTTACCGGAAAGACCATAAATTTCCATTTATTCTCTACCCTATTGATTTTCTGTCTAATTATACTATAATTATATAGTATCTTTAAAGATAATACGTTAACGTTTTAAGGAGGAAAAAATTATGGCATTCGTAATTGGTGATGCTTGTATCGCTTGCGGCGCTTGCGCAGCTGACTGCCCAGTAGGCGCTATCTCTGAAGGAGACGGCAAGTTTGTTATCGACGAAAACGCTTGCATCGATTGTGGCGCTTGCTCAAACAACTGCCCAGTAGATGCTCCACAGCAGAAGTAATCTAAAAGCAAAAAAGAAAAAATCCAGAAAGCAACGCTTTCTGGATTTTTTTATTTCTCATTTGTGATGTAATAGGTAAGTGCTCTTAAGCTGTCTGAAAGGTGCATGTTTTCAACCTTAACATTGCCCATGTCTTTAATATCAGTAACAGCGAAATTCCAAAGCCCTTTGATTCCGCCATCTTTGCAGCGATATGCTACGTCTTGAGCAACCTCTGCCGGAATCGTAAGAACTGCAATATCGACATTGTTCTTTGAAATATATTCACGAATCCATCTCTCATCGAGAACAGGAAGCCCGCAAACAACCGAGCCAATCTTATTTGGCGCATTATCAAACATAGCAACAATATCGAACTGAGGTTCGAATGCCTTTGTATAGTTGGCAATTGCTTCGCCAAGGCGACCGCAACCAACAACAATTAATTTATATTTTTCTTTAAGACCTAAAATACGATTGATTTCGTCTCTAAGCTCTGAAATTGCATATCCATAACCCTGCTGACCAAAACAACCAAAGTTGTTTAAGTCTTGGCGAATTTGAGATGCAGTAAAGCCAATTCTTTCTGATAACTCAGCGCTTGACGTGCGCTGCTGGCCTTCAGCTTCTAACTCTTCAAGTATTCTTAAATATTTAGGTAGTCTTCTAACAACTGCGCTTGCAATTTTTGCTTCTTTACCCATAATAATCACCTCTTGCGAAAATATTAACAAATTTATGATATAATATCAAGGCTATGAGCTTAATAACAGTATCAAAATTAAACAAGTTTTATGGAATAGCCCCTGTTTTAGAAGGGGTGTCCTTTCATGTAAACAAGGGTGACAAGGTAGGTATAGTAGGTGCTAATGGTGCCGGAAAATCTACCCTTCTTAAGCTGCTTAACAAAGAGTTCGAGGCCGATGAAGGTGAAATTTTCATTGATAAATCAATAAATATTGGCTATTTAAAGCAGAGCGATCAATTCGAACTTACAGGCACAGTATTAGAAGCAATCTTAAAAAGACAAGATAAATTTAATCTGCCCGATGGGGTTAATCCCGAAAAATGGGCACGTGGTTTGTTAAATAACCTCTCATTTTCTGATGAGTACCTGTCAAAGTCTGTAGAGGTATTATCCGGAGGCGAGCGTACAAGACTCGCTTTAGCCGCAATACTTTTGGAAAATCCAGATATAATGATGCTGGACGAACCTACAAATCACTTAGATATTGGCTCTCTTAAGTGGCTTGAACAGTATTTAAAGTCTTACAAAGGCACCCTTATTGTTATATCTCACGACCGTTACTTCTTAGATAAACTGTGTAACAGAATCTTCGAAATAGAGCGTCACAAATTGACAGCATATGAGGGCAACTATACTACTTACTTAGAAAAGAAGCATACAAACTATGAAATAGCGCTGCGCCACTACGAAAAGCAGCAAGAAGAAATCCGTCGCCAAGAAGATATGATTCGCATGATGAAGGGTCATAACACCGAACACTTGGTAAAACGTGCTCAATCTCGTGAAAAGAGATTAGCCATGATGGATAAGCTCGAACGCCCAGAAGAAGTAAACGCCAAAATTAAGCTTAACTTTAAAGAATCACTTCAAACAGGAAACGACGTTCTCTTCGCCGAAGGCCTTTCTAAATCTTTTGGAAGTCAAAAGCTTTTTGCCGGAGTTAATTTAGATATCAAGCGCAAAGACAGAATCTGCATTGTTGGTGCTAACGGTGTTGGCAAAACTACGCTGCTAAAAATTTTGCTTGGCAAAGAAAACGCCGACACCGGTTATTACAAGCTTGGGCAAAATGTTATTCCGGGCTACTACGACCAGCAACAAGAATTTCTGCACAAAAATAAAACTGTCTTAGACGAACTTCATTCGATGTATATCAAATACGATGCCACCTATCTTAGAGGCCTGCTTGGCAGATTCCTCTTTATCGGTGAAGACGTATTTAAACTTGTAGGTGATTTAAGCGGAGGCGAAAAAGCGAGATTATCACTGCTCGAACTTATGATGTCGGGTTCTAACCTGCTAATCTTAGACGAACCTACAAACCACTTAGATATTAACGCCATGGAAGTAATCGAAGATGCACTTCTTGAATTTGAAGGCACCCTGATTATTGTATCCCACGACCGTTATCTGCTTAAAAAGATTCCGACAGCAATATTAGAATTAAGCCAAGACGGAATCACAACTTATCTGGGAAACTACGACTACTATGAAGAAAAATTAGGCCAGGTGGGTTCTGCTAAGCAATATGTTAAGAACCTTGGAAATGCAAAAAATCAGGCAAATAGCGAGATTTCCCCGGCTAAGGGGGCAGAAGCTTACAAAGCAGCAAAAGAGGCCGCTGCGGCCCTAAAAAAGGCTGAAAAAGCCAAATTAAAGCTGGAATCTGATATAGCAGAAGCAGAGGCCGAAGTAGCCAGATTAGAGGCAGAATTATGCCAACCAAGCGTATTTAGTAACCCTGCAAAGGCTCAGGAATTATCAGTTAAATTAGATGAGGCAAAAGCCCTTGTAGACAGCAAATATGCAGAATGGTATAATTTATAGCATATTAGGAGGATGTGTATATGGTATTTGAAAAGATCAAAAGTATCATAGCCGAACAGCTTGAGGTAGAAGAAAACATTATCACACCTGAAACAAACCTGATGAAAGATCTCGAGGCAGACTCTCTCGATGCAGTAGAAATCATCATGGCAATTGAAGATGAATTCGGAATTGAAATTCCTGACGAACAGGCAGAAGAATTCCAGGTAGTTCAAGCTATCGTAGACTACGTAACAAACAACATTGAATAAGACAACTGAATAACAAAAAAATTAGCTGCCCAGTGGGCAGCTTTTTTATTGTTTCGCTGTCATTGCGAGGCACGCAGTGCCGAAGCAATCTTGTTTATTTATTTCGCGTCAAGTTTAGCAAGGCCTGATTCAATATTAAGCCCCGGGTATACATCAAGGTGCATATCAGATTTTAAACCCAGCTTTGACTTTTGATAAGCAGCGCTGGCAATCATCACCCCATTATCTGTGCACAGTATTGGCGATGGAATATATAAATTAACACCAGCTTCTTTGCAACGATTAGTAAGTTTATCCCTAAGGAAGCTATTTGATGCGACGCCTCCGGCAATAGCCAAATCTTTATAGCCTGTCATCTTAAGTGCATCAATAGTTTTATTTATTATTACTTCCATAACAGCTTCCTGGAAAGATGCTGCAACATCAGCTTTATTTACGCTTCTTCCAGCCTGTTCTTCTTTATGAAGATAGTTTATTACTGCAGTCTTTGTTCCGCTAAGTGAAAAATCAAAACTATCCTTTTCAAGATATACACGCTTAAACTCAATTGCAAATGGATCGCCTTCTTTAGCAAGCTTATCAACCTTTGGGCCACCAGGGTACCCAAGGCCAATAACACGAGCAACCTTATCATAGGCTTCGCCAACAGCATCATCTCTTGTGCAGCCTAAAATCTTAAACTCGTTGTAACCCTTAACCTCGATTAAATGTGTGTGGCCTCCGCTTACTACAAGTGATAAGAAAGGAGGTTTTAATTGCGGATGCTCTACAAAGTTTGCGGCAATGTGGCCTTGAATGTGATGAACTCCGATTAGCGGAATATTACTTGCTGCGCAAACAGCCTTTGCAAAAGCTGTGCCCATCAAGATGCAACCAGCAAGGCCAGGGCCTGCAGTTACACCTATTTCGTCAATCTCATCAAGGCTAACGCCAGCCTCTTTTAGAGCTTGGTCAAATACAAACGGAATGTTATTTAAATGATGACGGCTTGCGATTTCAGGAACAACGCCGCCATATACTGTATGAATTTCTATTTGAGAACTGATTACATTGGAAAGCACATCCTTGCCGTCGGCAAGAATGGCGATTGCTGTTTCGTCGCAGCTGCTTTCTATTCCCATTGTAATGTGTTTATTGTCTTTCATGTCTTTAAAGTAGATTGCTTCGCTCCGCTCGCAATGACATCAATGCGGCTTCGCTCGCAATGACTGTCATTGCGAGGCACGCAGTGCCGAAGCAATCTACCCTTTTCCCTCCAATAATTTGCGTTCGGCTTCTGCCAGTCTTAAATATTCAGGGGCAACCGTATAGCAAGTTTCAATTTTGCCTTCTTGATACATTTTTTCTGCGAAGGCAAGAACCTGTTCTGCCTCTTGAACGCCAAGAGATTTTTGGCCAATCAGTTCGCATCCGTCGCCAAAAAAGTGGATTGCTTCGCTGCGCTCGCAATGAC
>JAUNQK010000001.1:0-2011 GCA_030536235.1 Bacillota bacterium | reverse complement strand
TTTTCCTTAAACCACTCAATATCATATGCGCCTGCAGCAAGCAGCGTCTTTTTATCTTTATAGATTCCGGCATAAACTTGATTGCGGCGAGCATCAAATACAGGCACAACTATACCGCTTACGCCTTTTCTGTAAGCAAAGCTTTCGAGCGTTGGCACAGCAATAATTGGTTTATTCCAAATCTGCGCAAGCCCCTTAGCAGTAGCAATGCCAATTCGAATTCCGGTAAAAGAACCAGGGCCCTTTGAAACTGCAATAGCATCTAAATCTTTGCCCTCGAGCTTTTCGGCAGCCAAAATCTCTTGGCACATTGGCACTATCTCTTCCAGATGAGAATAGTCTGTGTCGTTCATAATCTGGCGAGAGCCTAAAGCCACGCTTGCAAAATGTCCAGTTGTTTCAATAGTTAAAATCTTCATCTATCTTTCTATGGTTAGAATACGTTCATCTTCGTTTTCACCGTATTCAATATTAATCTTGATTGTGTTTGGCGCAAGCATGCCGTCTTCTAAAAGATTAGCCCATTCAATTAAGCAGACTCCGCCTTTATGCATATACTCTTCGAAACCGATTTCGAAAAGCTCTTCGCTATCATTTACGCGGTAAACGTCAAAATGATAAACCGGAAGTCTCCCGGTTTCATATTCGCAAACAATAGTAAAAGTTGGGCTTGTAATTGTTTCAGTTACGCCAAGGCCTTCGGCTATGGCTTTACTTAAAGTAGTTTTACCTGCACCAAGATCGCCTGTAAAAGCTATAACTGTATTTGGCTCAAGAGTCTTAGCAAGCTCAACACCAAATTCACGAGTCTTTGTTAAGTTGTTTAAAATAACTTTTTCCATACTGAAAGATTATACCACAAACCGTTTCCACATTATAATTGCGTCTTCGCCATCAGAATAATAGCCCTTGCGAACGCCTTCTTCTTTAAAGCCATATTTTTCATAAAGCTTAATTGCCGGATTATTGCTAACCCTAACCTCGAGCGTTACGCCAACTACCTCTTTGCCCGAATCGATCTTTTTATTTACCTCGTCAAACATAGCCTGCATAAGGCCATCTGCTGCGCCGATTCTTCTATATGCTTTTCTAACAGCGACATTAGTAATATTTATTTCACCAACGATATCGTGAGTGCCAATAAAACCAATTATCTCGCCATCTTCTTGCGCAACAAAATAAGAAGCATTTGGATTGTCTTTTAAATCTGCTTCAATCAAAACAATGCTCCAAGGCCTTGCTATGCATTCCTTTTCAATTTGTGCAATAGAGCCGGCATCTGCCGGCTCTGCTTTTCTTATAATCATTATTTGTGAAGAATTGGTGACACTCTCTTATATACAAAGAATGTAACAAGTGAGTTGATTCCGGCTTTAACAACATTGAATAAAATTATCCAGCCAAGAAGACCAACAACCATAGGCCTTGCAGCTTCTGCCGGAACACCAACCATTTGAACATAAATTGGTGTTAAAAGAAGGTTTGCCGGAATCATGACAGCTGCCATGCTTACTGTACCAGCAATAAGCGAAACAACAGCGCCCTTCTTAGTTTTATGATGTTGATAAATTAAACCAGCAACAATTACATAAACCCCGGTTGCAATAATATGCATTACGATTCCATACCAGCTGCTTGCTGCACTTACTGTTACGCCCTGAATTACAGATACAACTACTGTAAGGCCAAGGCCTGCCCATGGGCCAAGCGCAAATGTTGCAAGAAGAATTGGAATATCTGCAGGGTCGTATTCCAAAAATGACACTGCAGGGAAAATTGAAATGTGAATGAGTGCAACAAGAACAATTGATATTGCACCCAGTACACCAAGTTTAGCAATTGTGTTAGTTTTTTTACTTACGTTCATTTTGATTCCTCCTAAATTTTAGATGGAATCTGTTTTGGGTAAAATAAAAACTCGGGATATGTTCCCGAGCATAGCAAATAAATGCTATTGTTTCTTCATTCCGGACTATACCGTTGGTTTTGGATTTTCACCAAATCGTGCCAA
>JAUNQK010000078.1 GCA_030536235.1 Bacillota bacterium | reverse complement strand
TCTAAGTATTCTCTACTCGATGCCATATCAATTCAACCCTTCGCATTTAAATTCTGATTTGATACTCATCTTAGAACTATAAAATTACAATTTTTATTTTTTCTTAATCGGATGTCTTATTACAGTTTTCAATTTTTCTGGAGCAACTTTTCTCGCATCCGATAGGTATATCTCATGATGTAGTCTCTTATCATTCATATCATTCGCATACGCAAATGAAGTGAATCCCTTTCGTTAAACAAAAAATCTAATGGAAGAGGGTCACTTCACACCCGACAGGAGCTGCTACTTTATTTTGCAGAGTGCTGTGCACACTGCATCTCGCGCCCGCCTTACGGCCGGCACGACTGAAACTGCATATAAAAGGAAAACGCGGCAAAGCTTTTCAGCCTTGCCGCGTTTTTGTTTATTTTGCAAATTGCTTTACAACTGATTCTGGAACATTATTACCTGAAATCGAATGCTCCTTTAAATAAGCTGCATAACCCCTTAGATCAAATTTGAGAGGTTCAAGTGGCTTATAAGGATTTACTCTTTCAATATATTCCCGAACCATTGCATCTTTTTCTTTAGATGATTTCATCTGTCCAGTCATAATTATATACCTCCCTTAATTTTGAAGTGGTTTCATCTGTCAACATAAATCTAAACGGATTACCTTCCAACGCCGGCAAATAAATCGCCCCTAATTCTTCACAATAGTAATTAAACAATTCTTCATCCATTGCTTCGGCATAAACAAATCCATCATAGCCGTGCTTTACAGATAAATCAGATGCTATAGCAAATAAATGTCCACCAACACCTGAATAAACCTGGGATCCGTTTTGCCAGATATTATTTTGCGGAGAAGTGCAACCCCAAACAACATAAACAGCTTTCGCTTCGTCATCATATTGGATTGCAACCATACCTTGGATATCCATCGTTCCCTTTAATACCAAAGCATACACCTCAGTATCATCTGAAAAATTACTCCAATTTACATACCATCAGGTTTTGCTATTGAATTTTTCAAGAAAGCTCTTGCGTCTAATTCGAACAACTTCAGTATCGAAAATCTCGCCTGTGCTTACATTTTTTAAGCAAGGAATCATTTCATCAATTCTGAATGTAATCATAACGCTCCTCCATATATATTATATCATTTAACTTTGATAACTTGCATCTGCCATTTTAGTATGCAGATTATAAGAAGTGTCGCTTTCCAAATATGCTGCATCAGTTGGCGTAAGTTTGGCGTAAATGGCGTACCCTTTTAGAAGCTCCGGCTTGAAATTCCAGTTATTCTTTGACTTCCGGCTTCATTGTCGGGATATGTGTCGTCATATTACATAAACCTCCATAAGTCTACGTAAGTCTTTAAAAACAATTATTTACCATAATATTATATTACAAAAGTCTACGTAACTCTACATAAGTCTTGTTCTCATTGGCATACAAATTGGCATACGTGGCATACGATTAACCAATCCTCTACCCCATTCATTTAATTAAAAATTCATTGCAAAATTCTTTAGCAGTAATAATTTGAATATCTTCATACTCTTTGAGTACAAGCAAATCTTTATCTCCACTAACTATATATAATGCTTTTGAATCCTTGGCACATTCTATAAATTTATCATCATCGGGATCCCGAGAAATCTTAATACTTGACCGTGGCTCTATTATCTCGAGGGAATTAATAAGTGGCATCAACATATTTTTATTAATAGATCCTTGTTTGCGCGTTATCATTTCGTCAACTATTTCAAGATATTCCTCAATTATCTCTGCAGTCGCGCACGCTGTTACATCCGAAGCCACTATTGCCTTTAACACCTCTGCCGGAGCCCCACCGAAAAATACTCCGGAAATTACCACATTAGTATCTACTACTATCTTCATTTATGCTTCTTACCTCTAACAGACTTAATAATATCATCTACATCATTTTCGGAATATCCAACAGAGGCTGCCCACTCTTGAGCTTCTGCCAAAGAAGCTTCGAATTCATCTGCTGATGGCAGTTTAAGCGTCTTAAGCATAATCGCATCACCAGAAGCATAGGCAACTAATTTGTCCCCTGTCTCAATGGACAACAGCCTACGCATGTTTATTGGCAAAGATATCTGCCCCTTTGATGAAACTGTCAATACTTGTGTATTCATATTAACCTCCATAAGTAAGAATTTCTTACTTTATTGTAACACAAATCATAAATAAAACAAGGGTGCTGTACAGCACCCTTGTACATTATCTCAAATATCGTTGTTTAGACTTTTTCGTACATTTCGAATAGATTGCCACGCTGCGCTCGCAATGACACTATACTTCCGGTTTCATTGTAGGGAGCTCTATCTTATTATCACACATTTCTTTATAACCCTTCATAAGTCTTGATTACCAACATTTCATATAAATTTGATTTGCCCACCAATGCGGACAACCAATGAGGTCGGGAATACCACCAATCAGGTCGGATACCCAATTAAAGAGTACGCACCATTTACGATGCGTACTCGTTTTCATTTCATTATTGCGAGACCCAACGGCCGAAGCAATTTAGTTATATTTATTATTATATCTATACAGGAATGTTACAATCTGGCCTCTTGTGCAATCTTCACTTGGTGAGAATGTCGTTGCAGTTGTTCCAGATGTAATCTCGTTATTAGCTGCCCAAAGTACCGGGTAGTAATAGAACTCTCCGGCTTTAAGATCTGTAAATGGATTTGACAAATCGCCTCCGGCAACCTTAGCATATCTGTAAATGAATGTTACAGCTTCGCCTCTTGAAACATCATCGTCTGGGGCAAATTTTGTTTCGCTCTTGCCGCTTACGATTCCCATATTCCAGCCCCAAACTACTGCATTGTAGAAGTAGTCTGTAGACTTGATGTCGGCAAACTTAATATCATCATCTTCAAAGACCGGACTTCCAGCCATTCTCCAGAGGAAGGTGATCATCTGAGCGCGAGATGTCTTCGCACTTGGTGCAAAGTGAGTAGCATCTACTCCGGAAGTAATTCCGTTTTCAGCTGCCCAAAGTACTGCATCGTAGAAGAAGTCTGTTGCTTTAACGTCTACAAATGGGTTCTTTGCTGGTTTATCTTCTTTTTTTGGTGTTGATGCACCGCCGCCAGGATAAGTTGACTTGCGCTTTGCTGTCACATTGATGGAGACTTCAAGATCAGGCATTATAAATGAATAATACCCATTGTTCTTGATTACATCCACATAATCGCCGCTATCCGTCGAAACAGTAACAGAATCAATCTCATATCCATCAGGCACTGTAACAACAAAGTTTACTGTATCGCCGGCTGAAGCACTTGTCGGGAGCACCCCATCATTATATCCGGAATATGAAATTCCTATTTCACCGAATGAGTAGTAAATAGCATAAATTTTTGCCCAATGTGCATAAAGTGTAAGATCGTTTTGATATTTCCACTTTCCATTTTCATCAAAGACAGTGTTTCTTGATATTGTTGCATTAGGGATTCCTCTGCCATTCGCATCAAGAATCTGGTCGCCACCCTCAGACTGTGTATAATAACCGCTAAGTTTATATTCTGTTTTCCCATGGACGCTGAATGTTGGAACAGCTTCTCCTGTTTTCATATATAGCGTCTTGAGTGTTTCTGCCTGACCGTCGCTTAAGCTTAATTTCTTAAGTCCGCCTGCATTAGAAATAATAATATTTCTCTCACTATGCTCGCCAGTAAATGTACCAAGCAAGCTTGCCTTTGTATTTGCATTTTCAGCAGGCTGAACCGAACGTCCGTTATGGTACTGTTCTACAAGACAACTGTTTACTGCGTCATAATCATAAAAGCTTGAATATACACCATCAGTAACACGGGTAACGGTTGCCAATTGAACTAATATCAGTTTGCGAGAAATTCAGTTCATCCGGGCTGCTCGTGTTAATATAGTTCAAAACATAAATAGTATTTACCAGTGCAGCGCTTGCGCTTGCAGCCTTTGCCTCGTCAAACGTTTTGTAGAATCGATAGTTAGTAACCTTTCCGCCGGCCAAAGTCTCGGCAACAGCAAATCTTGCTTCGTCAGTCTTGATAATAATTAGATTCTTGTCGGTGCCCGG
>JAUNQK010000018.1 GCA_030536235.1 Bacillota bacterium | reverse complement strand
TTTGGTCCGAGTGACGGGATTCGAACCCATGGCCTCTTGCTCCCGAAGCAAGCACGCTACCAACTGCGCTACACCCGGCTAAATATACCCTAAAATTATAATATTTTATGTTAATTTTAACAAGAGGATTGTATTAAGCTATGGTATAATTTACTTGGTAGTTTTTGCGAAATTTTTAACACAAAGTTTTTATATAAATACAAAGGATAAAAGCATATGGAATATACATATCATGTATTTCTTCTTTTAGGCGGAATCGGATTATTCCTTTACGGAATCAATTTCATGTCTAAAAGCTTATACGAAGCATTAGGTGACAACTTAAGAGATATCCTGGAAAAGCTTACAACAAAGCCAATCAACGCTTTTCTCTTAGGTGTTGGCGTTACAGCTTTAATCCAATCTTCTGGAGCAACAATGGTCATGGTAAGCGGCTTTGTTGCAGCTCAGCTTATGACTCTTGATAGAGGCCTTCTTGTTATGATTGGTGCTGCTATTGGTACAACAGTAACAGCTCAAATCATTGCATTTGATATTGCACCACTTTCACCACTCATAGTATTTGTTGGTTTACTTCTTTTCCAATTCTTTAAGGATAGAAAAGTAAAACGAATTGGTGCAGTTGTTCTCGGCTTTGGGCTTCTCTTTATGGGAATCTATATTATGGGAGAGGCCATCGACAGAATGTCACTTGGCGTACTTGTAAAAGCTTTCATCGACAACTTTAGCAATCCACTTCTTGCATTTCTCTTTGGGTTTGCTTTTACTTTTATCATTCAGTCGTCATCTGCATCTGTTGGTATTTTGCAGGTAATGCTTGCAAGCACAGCAGCTGCAGACTTTAATCTCGCATCAGTAGTCTTCATCATTATTGGTATGAACGTTGGTGCTGTATCACCAGTTGTAATCTCATCTCTTTCTGGCAATAGAGCAGGAAGAAGAGCCGCAATTGCAGCCGTTGCTGCAAAGCTTGTAATGTCAGTTACATTTATTGTTCTGATGATTGTATGGCCAGGGGTTATCGATTTAATTGCAGGCATTAGCGGAAGCGTAACAAGACAAATTGCTAACTTCCACTTAATCTTTAACGTAATCGGCGCACTTATTTCACTGCCATTTGTAAAGCTGATTTCAAATGCAATTATGAGGAAGCTTCCAGATGATCCTTCCGAATCTTTATATTCAAGAAAACTTTTATATATCGGAAAAGGCCAAGAACAAACTGCTTCTGTTAGAATCGCACAGGCAAGACAAGAGATATTTAGATTTGCCGATATGGTTCGTGATAATTACAACCATTCAATAGAGGCTTTCTTTGAAGGTGATGTTAATAAGGCAGAGCAAGTAAAAGAACACGAAAGAACAATAAACTATATTAATAGAGAAATATATACATATCTGCTTAATTTGCATGGACAGCTGCTTCCGGAAAACGACTACGAAACATTAGGTAGAATGTTTAATATCTTAACTGACCTTGAACGTATTGGTGATCACGCAGACAACTTTGCAGATTATACAATTATTGCAGTAGAACACAATGCGACAATGTCACAAACTGCACGTGAAGAAATTACAACTATGGCTTATAAGACAGTTGAAATTGTTAACGACTCTATCGAAGCATATAAGAAACACGATTTCGAATTGATGGCCAAAGTTCAGATTTTAGAAGATGTCGTTGACGATTTGAAAGATACACTTGAAGATCATCATATCGAAAGAATGCATAAGCAAGAATGCGACCCACGCGGTGGCACGCTCTTTGTAGACATGCTTTCAGATTTTGAAAGAGTTGCCGATCACGCGCTTAACATTGCTGAAACACTTCTTGGTAACGACGCACCAGTAAAGATTTAATGAAAACAGTTTTAATTACAGGGGCTGCAAAAGGAATAGGCGCTGCTATAGCAGATGCCTTTGCTGCTGCAGGCTACGATGTAACAATTACATATTTAAATACAAAGCCGCAAGGCAAATACAAGGCCTATCATGTTGATGGCCGAAACAGCGCTGCCGTAGAAAAACTTGCAGAAGAAATTCCTTGCCCCGATGTTTTAATTAATAATGCCGGAATCTCTCAAATAAAACAGATTCAAGATATTACTGATAGCGACTGGCGTAACATGATTGATAGCAATTTAAGCTCTGCATTTTATTTTATGAGAGCCTTTGCGCCAAAAATGATTAGTCGCCGCAGCGGTCTTATCATTAACGTCTCTTCGATTTGGGGAGAAGAAGCAGCATCATGCGAATCACATTATGCTGCAAGTAAAGCCGGGCTTATTGCTTTATCAAAATCTCTTGATGCCGAGCTTAGCCCAAGCGGCGTGCGCGTAAAATATATTGCGCCTTCTGCTGTTGAAACCGACATGATAAAACACTACACAAAAGAAGACCGCGAAATAATTGAAAAAGAACTTGGAAAAATTAAGACTCCGGCAGAAGTTGCAAACGAAGTTTTAAGATTGGCAGAGTAAAATTTACTCCCGTAGTTAAATGGATATAACGGAGCTCTCCTAAAGCTTTGTTGGCGGTTCGATTCCGCCCGGGAGTACCACATTAAAATGGCTGATACAAATAATCAAGAATTTTATATGCGCGAGGCCTTGCTCGAGGCGCAAAAAGCTTACGAAAAAGAAGAAGTGCCGGTGGGCTGCGTCATTGTAAAGGACGGCGAAATCATAGCTAGGGCCCACAACAGCGTCGAAACGGATAAACATCCGCTGGCCCATGCCGAGATAAAAGCGATAGACCAAGCGGTTAAAAAAATAGGCTGGCGCCTAAAGGGCTGCGACATGTATGTAACCTTAGAGCCTTGCGAAATGTGCAAAGGGGCAATAAATTGGGCCCGTTTAGACCACGTCTATGTGGGCACAAAGGCCGAAAAAGGGTCAAATTACAAGGCAGAATTTGTCTTTGGAATATTGCACGAAGAGTGCTACAATATATTAGTACAATTTTTTAAAGAATTACGGAGGTCGAAATGAAGAAACGCTTCATTACTATCATCTGCATATTGGCATTAATCTTAGCTTCTGCTACTACAGTTTTTGCAGGTGGCCTTGAAATCACAAAGATTACACCAAAGGAAGGCTCAAAGAATAGCCAGCCAGTTAATGCAGCAATTAAGGTTACATTTAACGACACAATGTTTGGTGTTGATGCAAAGGTAAACGAAGGAAAGTTCAAGATTACTAACCCAGAAGGAAAAGCACAAGCCTTCACATTAGTAACAACAGAAAAATATCCTAATCAACTTTGGTTAGTACTTGACGGCGCATTAGAGACCAAGACTGAATATAAAATTACAATTGAAGCAGGTGTTGAATCTGTTAACGGAAACAAAACAACATCAGATATGGTTTCAACATTTGCCACAAGAAATACAGCAACAGATAGTATTATTTCTACCGGAATGATGATGGTAATGATTGCTGTAATGATTATCATGACAAGTAGAGCAACAAAGAAGGCTCAAGAAGAAGCTCAGGTTTTAACAGTTGCACAGGCCGAAAAGTTAAACCCATATAAGATTGCAAAGCAAAAGAAGATTAGTCTTGAAGAAGCAGAAAAATATATTGCTAAAGAAAAAGAAAAGGCAAGAAAAGCTGAAGCAAGAATTCTCGAAGAAAGAGCTAAGAAAGAAGCTATCTTGGCAGAAGAGCGTGCTAAGATTGAAGCAGAAGTTGACGCAGAAGAAAGACGTAACGGCTGGTTCAAGGTTGGCTCAAGAAGAGGCCATGTAGCAAGAGGCGTTGCTATTCCTTATTCAATTAAGAAACAGCTTGCGGCAAAGAGAAAGGCTGCAGCAGAACTTGCTAAGAAACGTGCAAAGAATAAGAAGAAGAAATAAAGTATTTATCGGCCCCACGCAATGAAAAACATTGCGCGGGGTTTTTTGTTTGTCATTGCGAGCGATAGCGAAGCAATCTATCTTGCTGCCACAGGGCGAACAGAATAGCGCTTTTTTGAACTTGAAAGAATTACATTTGTTTGGCAATGTCTAACACCACTAATACTCTTAATAGTAGACATCAGCTTCTCCAACGTTTCCGTATTTTTTGTTGTAATCTTCAGTGCGTAATCGTATTCACCAGTAATGTGATGGCACTCTAAGATTTCGTCTGCGTTATCAACGAAAAGCTGCAGTTCTTTTACAGCTGTTCCGGTTGTACTTTCAAGACTTACAAGCATAAGTACCGATAATTCCTTTTCCATTGCAGATGGTTTAATGATAGTTGTATATTCTTCAATTACTCCGCTGCTTTCAAGTTTTTTCAGTCTTTCAGAAACTGCTGAAAGAGAAAGATTAACTTGCTTTGAAAGCTCTGATACAGAGATTCTGGCATTAGATTGCAGAACCTCAAGAATTTTTACGTCAATTGTATCTAAAGACATGGTTTCACCTCGATTAATTTCCTTTTTCTTAAATATAGCAAAAATATTTCGCCTATGCAAGATAAAATCGGGCGTGGTATAATAATATGTTAAGTTATGCCCTTAGGCATAGCTGGTTTTTGATATTAAATTAAAGGAGACTCCACGCACCATGGAAAGTAATTTTATTCACGACATAATTGATAAAGATATCAAAGAAGAAAAATATTCACGCGAGATTACAACAAGATTCCCGCCAGAACCAAACGGATATCTTCACATTGGTCATTGCAAATCAATTTGCCTCAACTTTGGCACAGCTTTAAAGTATGGCGGCAAGTGCAACTTAAGATATGACGATACAAATCCGGTTAACGAAGACGATGAATTTGTAGGTTCAATCGAAGAAGACGTTAAGTGGCTTGGTTTTGAATGGGATAGTTTAAATAAAGCTTCAAACTATTTTGACAAAATGTATGAATGCGCAGTAGAGCTTATCAAACTTGGTAAAGCTTATGTTTGCGAATACAGTGCAGATCAAATTAGAGAAACCAGAGGCACCTTAACAGAGCCTGGTAAGAATTCTCCATGGAGAGATCGTTCAGTTGAAGAGAACCTTCAAATTTTTGAAGATATGAAAAACGGCAAATATGCCGATGGTGAAAGAGTACTTCGTGCAAAGATAGATATGAGTTCTCCAAACATGAACATGAGAGACCCTGTTATCTACAGAGTTATGCATGTAACACATCAAAACACCGGAGACAAATGGTGCATTTATCCTATGTACGATTTCGCTCATCCTTTGGAAGATGCAATCGAAGGAATTACACATTCACTTTGCACTCTCGAGTTTGAAGATCACAGACCTTTCTACAACTGGGTTCTCGAATCTCTTAACTGGCCGCAGCCACCACAGCAGATTGAATTTGCTAAGCTTAATCTTACAAATACAATCATGAGCAAACGTAACATTAAAAAGCTTGTTCTTGAAGGAAACGTTGAAGGCTGGGACGACCCTCGTCTTTGCACTATTGCCGGAATGAGAAGACGTGGCTATACACCGCAAGCACTTAGAAACTTCTGCGATGCAATTGGCGTTGCAAAAGCTAACTCATTAATTGACATGAGCCAGCTTGAAGTTTTTGTTCGTGATGATTTAAACGGAAAAGTTGAAAATAGAATGGTTGTTTTGAAGCCTCTTAAAGTTATCATCGATAACTACGAAGAAGGTAAGATCGAAATGCTTCCAATTGAAAACAACCCGGCAGATGAAAATTCCGGCACAAGAGAAATTCCATTTGGCCGCGAGCTTTGGGTTGAGCAAGACGACTTCATGGAGATTCCGGCAAAGAAGTATTTCAGACTGTTCCCAGGAAATGAAGTTAGACTTAAGAATGCATACTTTATCACATGCAATAGCATTGAAAAAGATGCTGCCGGAAACGTAACTTGCCTGCACTGCACATACGACCCTGATACAAAGTCTGGCACACCTGGCGCAGATGCTCGCAAAGTAAAGGGCACAATTCACTGGGTTGAAGCGTCAACTGCGGTTGATCTTCCGGTTCGTCAATATGGTTATTTAGCTTATCCAAACGAAGAGACTGGATACAATGAATTTGATCCAAACTCTCGCGAAGATTTAACGGCAAAGGGCGAGCCTTGCTTAAAGGATGCGCCTGCCGGAGAACGTTATCAGTTCTTCCGCAATGGGTATTATATTTGCGATACGGTGCTTAGCAAAGCGGGCGAACCGGTATTCAATCAGATTGTTGGATTGAAATCATCTTGGAAGAAATAAGGTCATTGCGAGCGAAGCGTGGCAATCCAACTAGATTGCTTCGGGCTAAAGCCCTCGCAATGACAGTCATTGCGAGCGTAGCGAAGCAATCTATTTAAATAATATGAGAAACATATTACTCACAATAGAATATGATGGTACGAATTTTAGCGGTTGGCAGCGCCAGCCGAATGCGCGAACAGTGCAGGGCGAAATCGAGGCTGCGCTAACTAAATTGATTGGCCGAGAAATTTTGATCGATGGCACGTCGCGAACCGATGCCGGCGTTCACGCAAATGGCCAGCAAGCGAGCTTTGCTTTAGAAGATTCCGGAATCCCAACCGATCGAATCGCAAAAGCATTAAACGACATTCTTGCTTTTGATAAGCTCGAGGGCATCGGCGATATCAAAATCTTAAATGCAAAAGAAATGCCAGAAGGTTTTCACGCGCGCTACAGCGCAAAAGGAAAGCGCTACATTTACCGCATTTATAACGCATCAGAAAAATCGCCATTCAGACGTTCGCAGTTTTATCAAATTGCAGAAAGCTTAGATCTTGATGCAATGAAAAAAGCAGCAGCTTTTATTATCGGCACTCACGATTTCAAATCGTTTGAAACAAGCGGAAGCACCGTTCACGAAAGCACGGTTAGAACAATCTACAAACTTGATATTTCGAAGTCGCAATTAGATAGCAAGTTAATCGAAATATCAATTGAAGGTGATGGCTTCCTTTATAACATGGTTAGAATTATTGTCGGAACCTTAGTTGAGGTTGGACTTCATAAAAAGACTCCGGCAGAAATTGAAAGAATAATTAATGCAAAAGATAGAAGCCAGGCTGGGCACACGGCCCCGCCACAAGGCTTATATTTAGACGAGGTGTTTTACTAATGAACGAAAGACCAAGTTGGGACGAATATTTTATGGACATGGCAGAGCTTGCAAGAAAGCGTACGACATGTCTTCGCCGCGGAGTTGGCGCAGTTATCGTTAAAGACAACAGAGTAATTGCAACGGGATATAACGGAACCCCAAAGGGCATAACTCACTGTGAAGATGCCGGATGCCTTCGTGCGCAAATGAATGTTCCAAGTGGGCAGCGCCACGAGCTTTGCCGCGGGCTTCACGCAGAGCAAAACGCAATCATTCAGGCAGCTTGCACAGGAGCAAGCGTGGAAGGTGCAACACTTTACTGCACAACTCAGCCTTGCGTAATTTGCACAAAGATGCTTATTAATGCCGGAATCAAAAGAGTAGTTATTAAAGAAAGTTATCCTGACGAACTTGCCGAAGCAATGATTAAAGAGGCCGGGATCCAGGTAGACATTTTAAAGTAGGCTATATAGATGATTTTTAATTATATAAAAGCGTTTGTTTTTGCTGCTGCAATTGTAGCAATTCTTACGCCTATCGCAATAAAAATAGCACCAAAAATTGGGGCGATGGATATTCCAAAAGATGCACGTCGTATGCATAGTAAACCGATTCCGCGTTTCGGTGGTCTTGGCATTTACCTTGGAATGACCATTGCAATTTTGGTATGCGTTCCACGTATAGAAGGAATACTTAGCCAAAGACAAGTATTAGGTTTTCTTGCCGGCGGGGCAATGATAGTGATTCTTGGAATCGTTGACGATCTTAAAGGCCTGCCTGCAAAAGTAAAACTTATTGGCCAAATTATTTGTTCAGCTGTTCCTTGTTTTTTTAGCGTAAGATTCTTTGGCATCACAAATATTTTTACTGGCGGAATCATCGTGTTCCCGGCATGGTTTTCAATTATCATCACAATCATTTGGATTGTCGGGATTACAAATACTATTAATTTAATTGATGGTCTTGATGGCCTTGCTGCTGGCGTTTCATGCATCTCATGCATCGCAGTAGCATACACAGCTTATCTTGCAGGCCGCCCAGAAACAGCACAGCTTGTTTTATGCATTGCTGGCGCAGCTTTTGGTTTCTTGATTTTTAACTTTAACCCTGCAAAGATTTTCATGGGCGACGCAGGCTCTATGCTTCTTGGATACAGCCTTGCAACAATGTCACTCATTGGCGTTTCATCAACAAAAGGAACAGTGCTTTTCGTAAGCTTTATTCCTATTATCATTTTGGCTCTTCCAATTTTCGATACAGCATTTGCTATTATCAGAAGAGTTGCAAATCATAAACCAATTATGGCTGCAGATAAAGGCCATCTTCATCACAGAATTATGGCTCTTGGCTTCTCACAAAGAAGAGCAGTTATTGCCCTTTACTGCATTACAGCAATTATGGGTATTGCCGGAATCCTTTGGACAATGCGCATGCGTTTAGAAGGTCTTATTCTTGCAGTAATTGGCGCAACATTAATTGGAGTATTTCTTGGAATTAATCCGGAAGAAGAAAAAGAAAACGACGAGGATTTAAAATAACATGAAAGTAATGACTGTATTTGGAACAAGGCCAGAAGCTATTAAAATGGCTCCGGTTGTAAAAGCGCTTAAAGCAGAAGATGGCATTGAGTGCATCGTTTGCGTTACAGCGCAGCATAGAGAAATGCTCGATCAAGTATTAGATCTTTTTGAAATTGTTCCTGATTATGATCTTAACATAATGAAACCAAATCAAACTCTTTCTATGATTACTGCAAATGTAATCACAGGAATGGAAGAAGTTCTTGTAAAAGAAAAACCAGATTTAGTTTTAGTTCACGGTGATACTTCTACAACTTTTGCAACAGCTTTAGCATGCTACTATCAGCAAATCGCAGTAGGCCATGTTGAAGCAGGCCTTAGAACTTTTGATAAGTATTCTCCATTCCCAGAAGAAATGAATAGAGTTTTAGCTGGCCACATTGCAGAGCTGCACTTTGCGCCTACAGAGAGAAATCGCCAGAATCTTCTTCGCGAAGGAATTAGCGATGATAGAATTTTTATCACAGGAAACACAGTAATTGATGCGCTCTTAGAAACAGCAAGTAAGCCTTACGAATTCGAAGACGAAACATTAAAGAAAATCGATTTTGAAAACAAGAGAGTAATTACTGTTACATGCCATCGCCGAGAAAATTTAGGCGAATACATGGCAGAAATTTTTAGCGCTATTGCAGACATTGCTCGTGAATACGAAGATGTCGAAGTTGTATATCCGGTTCATATGAACCCTAAGGTTAGAGAAGCTGCAAATAAATACCTCGGCGGGATTGATAATGTTCATCTTATTGAACCTCTTACATATCAGCCATTTGTTAAGCTTCAAAGCAAATCGTTCTTTATTATTACAGATAGCGGCGGAATTCAAGAAGAAGCTCCAAGCCTTGGCAAACCGGTTCTTGTTGTTCGAAAAGAAACCGAGCGCCCAGAGGCTGTCGATGCAGGTACTGTAAAGATGGCCGGAGTCGATCGCGAAACAGTATATAGGCTCGCTAAAGAACTTCTTGATAACAAAGAAGAATACGATAAAATGGCAAAAGCAATTAATCCATATGGCGACGGAAAAGCGTCAAAAAGAATTGCACAGATTATACACAAACATTAACACTAAAATGTGGAAAGAACGTTCGGTAATTGCCGAACGTTCTTGTTTTATTTTTTGTTTTTCGCAAAAAAGACCATAGAAAATCTTGATGTTTTTTCAGTTTGCTATAAAATACTAATATAAATTCTTTTCATAAAGCATATATTTTTTGGGCTTTGGCCCGCATCATTAAGAAATTAAAGGAGTTATTAGACATGAAAAAAGTATTAGCTATCCTTCTCGCACTCGCAATGGTATTTACACTTGCAGCTTGCGGAGAAGAAGAACAAGCAGAAACACCAGACGTTTTAAAGGTTGGTATGGTTTGCATCGGTGATGAAAATGCAGCATACGACAGAAACTTCTACATGGCAGCAGATGCTGCTACAGAAATCCTTAAGGGTAAGGGTATCAATGTAGAATGGTCTTACACATATAACCATCCAGAAGGAGACCCAGTTGCAGTTGACTGCGAAGAATTAGCAGAAGCAGGCTGCAAGGCAGTATTCCTTAACAGCTATGGTATGGAACCAGCTATGCTTACAGTAGCAGCTGATTATCCAGATACAATTTTCGCAAGCTTAACAAACGAAGCTTCACAAAGAGACGATCTTGCTAACACAGTAAACGCATTCCCAAGCATCTTCGAAGGAAGATACCTTGCAGGCGTTGCAGCAGGATGCAAACTTCAGGAAATGATCGACAACGGCGAAATCACAGCTGAACAGGCAGTTATCGGTTACGTTGGCGCTTACACATTCGCAGAAGTACTTTCTGGTTACACATCATTCTTCCTTGGCGCAAGATCAGTTTGCCCAAGCGCAACAATGCTTGCTGAATTCATTGGTTCTTGGGGAGACCCAACAATGGAAGCTGCTACAGCTCAAGACTTAATCGATCGTGGTGCAGTTCTTATTTCACAGCACTCCGACTCAACAACACCAGCTACAACATCACAGAGCAACGGTGTTTACCATGTAGGTTATAACATTGCTATGAGCGATGTTGCTCCAGAAGCTTCTATCATTTCTTCAAGAATTGACTGGACAAACTACTTCGTATATGTAATCGAAACAATCGCTAACGGCGGAACAGTTGATCAGGATTACCTCGGACACGGTCTTGCTGATGGAGACGTAGTTCTTACAGAACTCAACGAAGCTATCGCAGCTCCAGGAACAGCAGAAAAGATCGCTGAAGCAGAAGCAGCAATCAAGGCTGGCACACTCCAGGTATTCGATACATCTAAGTTCACAGTTGGTGGCGCAACACCTACAGAAGGTCTTGTAGATATGGACGGCGACTTCGCTGGCGAACCAGACTACAATGCAATTTTCGATGGTGCATATCATGAATCATACTTCAAGTCAGCACCAAACTTCGATCTTAGAATCGACGGTATCACACTTGTAAACGAAGCTTACTAATAACTTCCAAAGATAAAACAAAACGCCTAACAGAGTTTTCTCTGTTAGGCATTTTGTGTCTTATTAGAAAAAGGTACTATGGAACACGCAGTAGAATTTAAAAACATAACAAAAAGATTCGGAAGCGTAACAGCAAATAACGCAGTAAATCTTTACTTAGACCGCGGCGTTATTATGTCACTCTTAGGTGAAAACGGTTCAGGAAAAACCACACTTATGAATATGCTTGCCGGAATCTACTTCCCAGACGAGGGTCAGATTTTTGTAGACGGTCAGCCGGTTACAATTGCATCACCTAAAGATGCATTTGATCATGGTATTGGAATGATTCATCAACACTTTATGCTTGTTGATGTATTTACCGCAGCTGAAAATGTAGCCCTGGGCTTAGAAGATGGTAAATACGATCTTAAAGCCGTTGCAGAAAAAGTAAAAGAAATTTCAGACAAATACGGCTTTGGTATTGATCCAAATAAAAAAGTATATGACATGTCTGTTTCAGAAAAACAAACAGTAGAAATCATTAAGGTTTTATACCGTGGTGCAGACATTCTTATCTTAGACGAACCAACTGCAGTACTTACTCCGCAAGAAACAGATAACCTGTTTAAGATTATGCGTAACATGAAAGCTGATGGTAAAGCCATCATTATCATTACACATAAGCTTAACGAAGTAATGGATGTTTCCGATGTTGTTGCCGTTCTTAGAAAAGGCGAACACATCGCAACAGTAAGAACAAACGAAACAACTGCAGATGCACTTACCGAGATGATGGTTGGCCGCGCTGTCAAATTAAACATTGATAGATTAGACCCTGTTAACCCTCAGCCAAGACTTACAATCGCAGGCCTTACTTGCCGCGATAGCGAAGGCGTAAAGAAGCTTGACGATGTTGGTTTCATTGCTTTTGGCGGAGAAATTCTTGGTATTGCCGGAATCGCTGGCAGTGGACAAAAAGAACTTTTAGAAGCAATCGCCGGGCTTCGCCATATCGACGAAGGTTCGATTATTTATAGCCCTGAAGGCAAGAACCCTGAAGAGCTTGTTGGAAAAACTCCAATGGAAATTAAAGACGCTGGTGTATCACTTGCATTCGTTCCTGAAGATCGACTCGGCATGGGTCTTGTTGGCGGAATGGGCATGACAGAAAACATGATGCTTAGATCTTGGAACAAAGGAAAGGGCATCTTCGTTGATAGAAAAGAACCTGAAGCTTTAGCAGAAGAAGTATATAAGTTCCTTGAAGTTGTTACTCCTTCAATTGATTATCCTGTTAGAAAACTTTCCGGCGGAAACGTTCAAAAGGTTTTGGTTGGCCGTGAAATTGCTTCATCACCATCAGTACTTATGAGCGCATATGCGGTTCGTGGTCTTGATATTAATACATCATATATTATTTATAACCTTATGGCCGGCCAAAAGGCTAAGGGTGTAGCAGTAATATTTGTTGGCGAAGACTTAGACGTTCTTCTTCAGCTTTGCGATAAGATTCTTGTTTTATGCGACGGCAAGGTGTCTGGCCTTGTTGATGCAAGAACAACAACAAAAGAAGAAATCGGTTTACTTATGACAAGTGTAGGAGGTAAAGAATAATGAATAAAAAAGAACCTCTTATTAGACTTGCTAAACGCGAGAACATGAATAAGAACATGGTATGGCTTATTCGTGTTGCTGCATTTATCTTTGCAATTATTATCGGTGGCTTAATTTTCTTTGCAGCAGATGCAAACCCAATTTCAGCTTACGCAACAATGATTGCAGGTTCTCTTGGAAAAAAGAGTGGTATTAGACAAGTTGTAAAGACAGCTATTCCATTGCTCGGGACAGCAATCGCTCTTGCACCTTGTTTCAAAATGAAGTATTGGAATATCGGTGCCGAAGGCCAAATTACTATGGGCGCAGTTGGTGCAACATTATTTGCACTTAAGCTGCCAAAGATTTTACCATCTGCCCCACTGCTTATTTTAATGGGCCTTAGCGCAATTATCTTTGGTGCATTTTGGGCTGTTATTCCGGCTTTCTTTAAAGCTAAATGGGGAACAAACGAAACACTTTTCACACTGATGCTTAACTACATTGCAATCGGTATTGTTGGTTGGCTTCAGGGTGGCCCTTGGGAAGGAAAGCCTGGCTCACAGATTATTCCAAACTTTGATAAGAAGGCTGTTCTTCCAAAAATCTTTGGAGTTCACATCGGTTGGATCTTTGTTCTTTTACTTGTAGTATTTATTTACATTTACTTAAATAAAACAAAGCACGGCTACGAAGTTGCTGTACTTGGTGAATCTGAAAATACAGCTCGTTATGCCGGAATGAACGTTGGCAAAGTTACAATGAGAACTGCCGCTTTATCTGGTGCTATTTCCGGATTCGTTGGTTATATGATTGCAAGCGGTGCTAACCAAACACTTTATGCGGGTGTTGCCGGAGGCGTAGGCTTTACAGCTATTACAGTTTGCTGGCTCGCACAGCTTAATCCATTTGTAATGATTTTAATTTCTGTTCTTCTTGCCATCTTAAGCAAGGGCGCAAGCACACTTCAAACAGAGCTTGCTGTTCCGGCATCAATTTCAGATATCATTACAGGTATCATTTTACTTAGCATGCTTGGCTGTGAATTCTTTATTAATTACAAGATGATCTTCCGTAAATCAAACAAGAAGGAGGCAGAATAATGGGATTTAATTTAATTGGTCTTATTAAGGCAGCTGTATTAAACGGCGCACCTCTGCTTTTCGGAACAAGCGGAGAAATCTTAACAGAAAAATCGGGCAACATGAACCTTGGCGTTGAAGGAATGATGTACATGGGCGGTGCATTTGGCCTCGCTGGTGCTTTCCTTTATGGCAACGCTATGGGAGATGCTGCTAACGGATTTGTTGCAGTAATTATTGCTTTAGTATGCAGCTTCCTTGCTGGTGCATTTGGTGCTCTTATCTTCAGCTTCTTAACAATTAGCTTAAGAGCTAACCAAAACGTAACAGGCCTTGCTCTTACTATTTTCGGTACAGGCGTTGGCCAGTTTGTGGGCGAGCTTATGCGTATTAAGGTTGGCGGAAACGTAACAGTAAGCAATGCTCTTAAAGACGCATTTGCAAATTCTATTTTCCCGCAAGCAATGCAAGATATTCCGATAATTGGCCAGCTCTTATTTAGCTACAATCCATTTGTATATCTTGGTTTAATCATGGCTGTTGTTATGGCATGGTTCTTAAATAAAACTCGCAAGGGCCTTTACTTAAGAGCTGTTGGTGAAAACCCTGCTACAGCAGACTCCGCCGGAATCAATATTGAAAAATATAAATACATCGCTACTATCGTAGGCGGCGGAATTTCAGCAATAGGTGGAATGGTTTATACAATGACCATTGCAGGCTCTGTATGGAACCACAGCGCGCTTTCTGGCGAAGGTTGGGTTGCAGTAGCCCTCGTAATATTCTGCCTCTGGAAGCCTCTAAATTCGCTTTGGGGAAGCGTTTTATTCGGTGGCCTTTTAATTCTTTATCTGCGCCTTCCAATCGCATTTATCCCAACTCAGATTTACAAGGTTGTTCCTTACATCGCAACTGTAGTTGTACTTATTCTCGTATCACTGCGTCAGCGCAAAGAAGATCAACCACCTGCAGCATTAGGCTTAGCATACTTTAGAGAAGAAAGATAAATTCTGGGCAAAGTAAAAGACAGGTTCGAACTTATATTCAAACCTGTCTTTTTTATTTACTATTTTGTTTTTGTGTCGCGGCTTTCTTTAGCTTTTTTAGCTTTGTTAATTAGAACAATTGCAACTATGGCTGCGATGATGATAAATGCTGCAACCGCAATAGCCCCGATTTTAGCAAAGGCTGCTTCCATCTTTGCTGTTGTGTTAATGAAGCAATATCCAAGGGCAACCAGCGCCACGACTATAACTGCAATTATTGCCTTTGTTTTGTTTTTCATTAGAGAACTGCTTCCTTAAGTGCTTTCTTAGCTGTGAATTTAAGCTTCTTTGAAGCCTTAATCTTAATCTTTTCGCCTGTAGCCGGGTTTCTACCTTCTCTTGCTGGTCTCTTCTTAACTTCAAGTTTACCGAAACCTGCGATATCGATTACATTACCCTTTGAAAGGTTCTTTGTCATATAGTCAAGAAGACCTTCGATAGCTGCCTTAGATTCTTTCTTTGAAAGACCATTAGCTTCTGCGAAAAATTCAATAACGTCTGCTTTCTTTAATACATCCATTTTCTTTTTCTTCCTTTTCTAAAAATTCGTGATTAATTGAAATCAAATATATTATAGCAAAAATAACCACAAAATATAGGGGTTTTTGAAACTTTTTATTCAAAAAAGCGCAATTTTATTGGATTTTTGCTTTATTTTGCTGCTTTTTCGTTGCTTAATGGATACAAAATGGATATAATATGGATATAAAGGATGTAAATATGACAATTAAGGAAATGAACAAAAGAAGATCAGAACTGGGCTACACCTACGAGATGGTAGCTCAGCTTTCTGGTGTGCCAAAAAGCACTGTTCAAAAAGTCCTTGGTGGCATTACAACCTTCCCTCACCGCAGCACCATAGCAGCTCTTGAAAGAGTGTTGATGCCCGAAAGCATGCACACTATAGTTGCGCAGCATAAGGCGGCTGGTGCAAAAGAGTGCTGGGTGGTAGATCCTGATAACAAGCGCGTTTTACTCTACACTTTTGACGACGACGAGATGGTCCCGAGGGTGTTCAAAATGCTTGAAATATAAGGTATAATAGTATTTTGACATGGAAAACAAAGATTTATTTACAGAATTTAATAGCGAAGATTTAAACAAGCTGTTTGATATGAGTCAGTTTGATGCTTTTGCAGACATCAACATCCCAAGTCTTGAATCTATGAATAGTGATTTTAGTTCTATGGAAAAGAACTTGAAATCAGAATTCGAGCCTTTGGGTGATTCATATGATTTTGATTTCGATTT
>JAUNQK010000077.1 GCA_030536235.1 Bacillota bacterium | reverse complement strand
ACCATCCAAATATTACGAAAAATCAGTTAATAATTAATGTTGGGGTGAGTAAAACAGCCATTGACAGAGCCCTTACAAAGCTTAAAGAGCTTGGCTATGTTGAACGTATTGGGCCCAAGAAAACCGGCTACTGGCATGTGAAAATTGATTAGGAAACTATTTTCAAGCATTAAAAAGATTGCGTAACTTTAAGTGGCCGTCATTATGCAAAACAAAAAATCCCGAGGTTCTATTCAAACCTCGGGATATAATTTTATAGATTATCAAAAACTAACACCGCTTACGAAAGCTGTGGCATAGGCTAAAGCGATAATTACTATTGTTGCTATCTTATGCTTCTTTTTATCAAACAGTGCAAGGGCAAGCGCAATTGCCGAAGCCATGCAAAAGATTGCGCCGATGCTTCCGCTTGGGAAATTCCTGAGGCAGCGCCTTGTGTAATTTGCACTGGCCAAGCTAAGGTATCCGGTTGCAACTGATAAAATCGCAACGCTAAGCCAGTTTTGCTTTTTAACCAAAAATGCAACTGCGGCGCCCGGAAGCGTTAAGATTGTTGCCACGAACCATCTTGGGTAGTACATGAAAATTCGCCATCCTAAATATGAGAATGGAACCTGCAGCAAGTAAATTAACGGCTGGCTGATCAAGAAAAATACGAATGTTTTAATAGCTGCTTCTTTTGCGCTTTTGCAGTTCATGATGATTAAAATTGCCAAAACAAACCATGCGTCTGGGTAGATTCCGATGTACGCAAGTGAAGTATCTTTTGTTGCCGGAATCGTAAGCATTGCAGCTGAAAAAATTGCTGATATAACGGCTAATATGATGACCAATTTCCAAGTCATGTTTGTTTCTCTAAATAAGCGTTTCACTTCTTAGTAAACTTTTCTTTA
Source organism: Bacillota bacterium (assembly GCA_030536235.1). GTDB lineage: Bacteria > Bacillota > Clostridia > Peptostreptococcales > Anaerovoracaceae > UBA1764. Next base: position 3,274 of record JAUNQK010000077.1, on the reverse strand, counting down.
ATCTTTTCTATCTTATCTTCATTTTTTTGATAGATAATTGTTGCTGCGATTACAACAAAGCCTGCGATAATAAGTGGCCAGCCACTGTTCCAAGCAGTTTCTAAAATACCATTCATTTGCTGCTCCTTTCGCATATCTTTTTCCCTGCAGGGATAATTAAACCGCCAAATACATTGCCAAGGCTAATTACTACCAAACGCAAAATTGCATTCGCGGTAAAGAAGGTGCCGGCTGCAGCATAGTAGAACATGTCTGCAACGCTGTGCTCGCTTCCGATTAAAATGAAAACCGTAACGCCAAAGACAAGTGAAAGATATTTGCCAAATTCGTGTGGGTTGCTTTTGTACCCCTCAACCGCAATGTAAATAAGCATGTTGCAAATTGCGCCAAGGAAAAACAGGCTAACCAAACTGTCGGAATCTTTTGCCGCAACTAAGCTAAGTGCATTTGTTGTAAGATTTGTGCTTAAACGCGACATGTGAATAAAGAAGGCGATAATTAAAGCTCCGATTGCATTGCCAATCCAGATGATAACAAGATCTAACAAATAAGCTGGTTTGTTATCTAAGATGTAGCAAGCTTTTCCGGTAAACAAGTTAAAGCCCTGCGTGCAAATCGTAATAAGGCCAATCGAAAAGAACACGGCGCCTGCGATTTTGTGATCTGGCAGTAATGCCAAAAATACTGCGCCGCCAATTGCGATGCACATTCCGGCCAAAATACCTTTTATGAAAATTGATAATTTTGAATCGTTCATGTTTTAAATAAATTCTACTCTTCCATCTTTTCTTGCCGGAGCTTTAGGGATCTTTGATTCTTCGGCATATCCAATGCAAATGATTGCAAGCATGCGGCCTTTTCCTGGTGCAAATGCGTCGCGGAATTCGTAGTCCATGTCGGCTTGCATTGGGGCAGTTAACCAACAAGTTGAAAGGCCGTGGTCGTAAGCGGAAAGCACTAAGTTTTCGATTGCTGCGGAAACGCTTTCGATTACGCCGTCTTCCATAAGTGGGTATTCGTCTTTGCCCTGGAAGGCCATGATCGCTGTAGGAGCTCCGCCAAGATCTGCGATAAAGCCTAAAGAATTTTTTGCGACCTCTGGATTCTTTTGAAATCTTTCGTGCAGATGCGGAGCATCAATTACTGCTGCTTTGCGCATGAGCTCGAGAACTTTTGCCATTGCTTCGTCGCTTTCAGCGACAACGAAGTGCCAAGGCTGAATGTTGACTCCGGAAGGGGCCCACATTGCGTCTTCTAAAACTTCGTTTAGCACACTGCGGTCGATTTTCTTGGCAAGATATTTTCTAACACTGCGTCTGCCGCGCACTACATCTTTAAATTCCATATTTGCTCCTTTTGTAAAAAATACCCTTTAATATAATAACATTTGGTGGTGCAAAACTCAAAGCTTGGTTAATAATTTTGTGAGTGGTTCGCGAAGGAAATATATGATAATAAAATTCGCTGCGGCGTGGATTAGATCGTATGGGATTCCCGAAACCCAATAGAGGGCAGCCGCCTTTATGCCGCTTGTGAAAATGTACGGCAGGGCGCAAAGGGCGCCGAAGATTAGGCCAAAGCCTGCGGCAAAGCAGGCCCAAAAGATGCGCGATTGTTCTTTGCGAAAGAGCATAACGAGCGCCACGGCCAGCGGCCAGATGTAGATGTACATGATTGTCCAAATGCCAAGGCCGTAGATTAATATTTCAATTAGGGTGAAGCAAAAAACGCAAAGAAGGGCATGCCAACCATAGACTAATGTCGTTATGATAATTAGCAGCATAACAGGGTGCACGTTTGGGATAAAGCTTAGGGCTTCTTTGCCGACAACCATAAGGGCTGATAATATCGCCAGATGCGCCAGTTCGTTTATGTTTAGTTTAGTACCCTTGGTTGAGTGTAAATTCATAAATGTCTCCGTCTGTTACGGTTTGTTGGGCTACGCCATAGGCGGCGAATTCGCCGTTTACTGTATAGCCCCACCATTCTTGTTTTGTTTCGTCGGCGGTTTCGCCATCTACAGTTTTAAGCCATAGGCCGTATTCGGTTTCTGGGCCTTGGGCGAGATTGTTTTCTTCGAGGGCCTCGCGAAGGTACTTGGCATCGGTTTGCAGGTTGTAGGTGGTTTGGGTTTTGGCTGGCTCGGATGTTCCGGCGGCTCCGGCCAAATGGTTAACGATTACGGTAATTTGCTTAGCCCCGGCCTGGGCCTTTGGGGCGAAGGCGAGGTAGGCGAGCAGCATGGCGATGGCCAAGATTATCACTATAGCGATTGCGAGTATACTTTTTTTCTTCATATAAAAACTCTTCTTTCTTCGTTTGGGTTGTACAAAGAAAGAAGAGCGTATCACAAAAATAGCTTGTACTTTTTAGCCGAATGCGCGCGGCGCCTTGTACACCTTTTTTAGGTAGGTCTTCTGACTTAAGTTCAGCGCTTTAACCTGTCTTCCCAATTTCTCAGTGACGTAAGTTGGCTAAAGCTCGCTTATCACAGCGGCGGCTCCGTGGAAGATTTGCACTTCGCTTCCCTATTAAAGCATCTCTCGATGCTGCCTAAAAACTAATTTAAATATATCGCAGTGCGGGGGATGTTGCAAGGGGGCATTGTAAGAGCATTGTAAGAGCTTAAGTTTTTGCATATTCCGCCCCGGGGTAGTCACAAATTCAGCATTTTCGATTTTTATGACTATGTCTTTTCAATCACGGTAGTCATAAATTTTAAATTTTCTCATTTTATGTATATCATCTTTGATTTTGAGTAATCACAAATCCAGCATTTCTGATTTCTATGGATACACTTTCTTGATTCGAGTAATCACAAAATTAAAATTTTTCATTTTTATGTATATCATTTTTTCGCCGGAGTAATCACAAATTCAGTATTTCTGCTTTTTAGGACTACATAGTTTTATTAACAGTAGTCATAAATCAAGCATTTTTCATTTTTATGACTATAGATTTTTATTTGGTTTAGCTATGTAAATAAATCTTGTGACATTTACGTTGTGACAATCTATTAATCATGATCTTTTAAAAGATAGTTATTATTAACAACTTTCATTGAAAGACTTGCGGAAATCAAAGTGCATAATACTGGTTCAGTTGGTCTGATGACAATGCCTTCTTTTTTCCCGCCGTTTGGGTATTCTCCATCGGCTCTTGCCAAAAGTGCATCTACAGTCGGGTATCTTGACGGAAGATCAACAGCGATTTCTTCGATAGGAACATGTTCTAATTGGAGAATATCGCAGATTTCAATCATTCGCTTTAGATT
>JAUNQK010000076.1 GCA_030536235.1 Bacillota bacterium | reverse complement strand
GGAGCAGAAGCTCAAGCATTAGTCAAAAAGCTTCGGGACTATATCAGCAGTAACTACTACGCCTGCACTAATGAAATCTTGTCGGGCCTCGGACAAATGTATGCTGCTGGAGGTGAGTTCACCGAAAACATCGATGCAGCAGCCGGAGCCGGGACGGCGGTGTTTGTAAGTAAGGCTATCGAAACATTTTGCTTAACGAAGTGATAGCATCAAGAAACAAAACAAAAAAAGGAGAATAGAATGAAGCACTATGTAATTGTAAAGTGGAATGAAAAGGTATTAGACAAAAACGAATATTACAAAAAGGCATGTGAGGCGTTCGCAGACGTTGTTAAGATCGATGGCGTGCTTGGCCTTAATGTTTATAAGAATTGCAACGACAAGCCTAACAGATTTGATGTGATGATCGAAATTGAATGCACAAACGAGGGGCTTGAAAACTATGATGTTTCGCAGCTTCATCAAGATTGGAAAGCAAACTTTACGCAGTACATGGAAACGAAAACAATTTTCGATCACGACTAACGTGCAGCCAAATCGTGCAGCCAGCGCGCACCAAAACCAACAATAAAAAATCGAGACCTTACGCAAGAGATCTCGATTTTTATTTTGCAGTAGTTATTCAATTTTTTCGAACCAGTGTAAATCATATGGCTCAAATACAACTTTTTCATAAGCCTCGACATCCATCTTTGTGCCATCCCAATCGGAATGAATATCACCATTTTGTTTGATGAGTGTGTCGTATAAAACATCGTAAACGATTCCGTCATCACCTTCAATTTGAAGAGTTGAATATGGAAGGGTCTTATGATATGTCATCTCCATGCCTTTATAATCGAAATAAAAACCATTTCTCATGCGGCACCCTTCAAGCCCTGTGTACTTTGCAACCTTGCAAAGATCTTGATAAATCTGATCGTCATCAACTTTGTAAAGATTATCAAGTGTGGTTGCGGTGTAGTCAAATCTGAATTGAATTGTTGCACCTTTAACCTTAAGGAAACGTTCCATAAATGGAACAAGTTTGTCTTTTGGATAATCTTTATAAAGAACGCAATTGATTCTAAATTTTACCGGAAGCCTTTCGAGCAGAGAATCATTTGATTCTTGAACAAAGTGCTGAAGATGTCTTGATACATTGATGCAAGTAATCTTGTCTTTATTCTTTTCTGCAAAAGCAATGATATCTTCTTCTGTAACTTTTTCGGAAACAGGAAGAGTTGTATTGATAAAGATTCTGTGAGTCTTTGGAATACAATCTAACATTACCTGAAGTGATGCCGGATTCGCAAATGGTTCGCCACCCGTAAATACGAAATCGCACTTTGGTGTAATAGAATCCATCTTGCGAATTGAATCGCAGATCTTCTCAAGTGAGAAGCTCGACATATCAGCGTATTCTTGTTTGTTTACACAGAAAGGACAATTGTTATTGCAATCGTACGGAACGAATACTGTAACGGTTGCCCCTCCTTCTCTTGTTTTATATGGGTTCATTGATCTAATTACTTATTTAATGCTTCGAATGTTGCAACTGCAACTGCTACTGTAGCACCAACCATTGGGTTGTTGCCCATGCCAAGGAATCCCATCATTTCTACGTGTGCAGGAACTGATGAAGAACCAGCGAACTGTGCATCTGAGTGCATTCTTCCCATAGTATCTGTCATACCATAAGAAGCTGGGCCTGCTGCCATATTATCTGGGTGAAGTGTTCTTCCTGTGCCACCGCCGGAAGCAACTGAGAAGTATTTCTTGCCCTGTTCGATGCATTCTTTTTTATATGTACCAGCAACCGGATGCTGGAATCTTGTTGGGTTTGTGCTGTTTCCGGTAATAGAAACGTCAACCTTTTCAAGATGCATAATTGCAACGCCTTCACGAACATCGTCAGCGCCGTAGCATCTAACGTTTGATCTTTCGCCATCACTATATTTGAATTCCTTTACGACTTTAACTTCGCCTGTATAGTAATCAAACTGTGTCTGAACATATGTGAAACCGTTAATTCTTGAAATGATCTGAGCAGCATCTTTTCCAAGGCCGTTAAGAATAACTCTTAAAGGCTGCTTACGAGCTTTATTAGCATTCTTTACGATTCCGATAGCACCTTCTGCAGCAGCGAAGCTTTCGTGGCCTGCTAAGAATGCGAAGCATTCTGTTTCGTCGCGAAGAAGCATTGCGCCAAGATTTCCGTGGCCGAGGCCAACCTTTCTATCTTCAGCTACGCTTCCCGGAATACAGAAACTCTGAAGACCAATGCCAATTGCTTCAGCAGCTTCAGCAGCTGTCTTTACGTTTTTCTTAATAGCGATTGCTGCGCCAACTGTGTAAGCCCAAGCTGCATTATCAAATGCGATAGGCTGTACTGATTTAACGATATCGAATGGGCAGATGCCTTTGTCTTTGCAAATCTGTTCTGCTTCTTCGATGGATGCGATTCCGTATTCTTTAAGAACAGCGTTAATCTTATCTATTCTTCTTTCATATCCTTCAAATGTAATCATTGCCTAACCTCCTACTCGTGACGTGGGTCAATGTATTTAGCAGCTTCTTCAAAGCGACCATAGTGGCCCTTAGCTTTTTCTAAAGCTTCGTTTGCATCGATTCCATCTTTGATGAATTCCATCATCTTTCCGAGGTTGATGAATTCGTAACCAATAATTTGATTGTCCTTATCAAGAGCAATTCTGTTTACGTAACCTTCTGTTAATTCGAGGTAACGTGCACCCTTTGCCTTTGTTCCGAACATTGTACCAATCTGGCTGCGAAGGCCTTTTCCTAAATCGTCAAGGCTTGCACCGATTGGAAGACCACCTTCTGAGAATGCTGTCTGGCTTCTGCCATAAACAATCTGAAGGAAGAGTTCTCTCATAGCTACGTTGATAGCATCGCAAACGAGGTCTGTATTAAGAGCTTCAAGAAGAGTCTTGCCAGGGAGAATTTCAGAAGCCATAGCTGCTGAATGTGTCATTCCGCTGCAACCAAGAGTTTCAACGAGAGCTTCTTCGATAATGCCGTCTTTAATGTTAAGTGTGAGTTTGCAAGCACCTTGCTCTGGAGCGCACCAGCCAACGCCGTGTGTTAAGCCAGAGATATCTTTAATTTCTTTTGCCTGTACCCATTTACCTTCTTCAGGAATTGGAGCAGGGCCGTGATATGCACCCTTAGCAATAGGGCACATATGTTCAACTTCAACTGAGTAAATCATAGTTCCTCCTATTTATGTAAAATTAATTATTACCATAATGTAAACAATATATTATACCATAATTTAGATATATCGTTTATAATATAATGTAGAAAAAGACTTCAAGGCATTGTTTTTTGCCGGAATTTACTCAAAGAAAGGACACACTACTTATGCTTAAATATAAGATTTTAATGTTTGCAAATGTATTTATTTGGGGCGCCCTTGGGGTAAGAAGATTTATGCTTGGAGATATATTCCAAGGTATTGTCGGAATCGGCCTTGCAATCTTTTTCGCTATCTTTGCGATCAAGACAAAAGCAGCGACTCCGGAAGAAGCTGTAAGGCTTGCTCAAGAAGAAGCTGCAGCTGATGAAGAATAGCTAAATAATCAATTAAATAGAATTTGTATTAGTTGCCAAAGCATCGGTATAAACATTGCCGGAAGCCAATTGGCAACTTTTATTTTTGTAATTTTAAGCATGTTAAGGCCGATTGCAACAAGGCTAAGGCTGCCAACCGAAACGCACATAGCAACAGTCGCATCGGTTAATATTGGGGCAAGAAGGCTTGCGCCTGCAGTTAAAAGGCCTTGATAGATTATAATCGAAACTGCAGAAAAACCAACAGAAATGCCGCTTCCCATTGCAAGGGTTAAAGCGCTTATGCAGTCTAAGATTCCCTTTGTTGTATAGATTGTATGGGCATGTTCTATGCCGCTTTCAATAGCGCCAAGGAAAGTCATAGAGCCTATGCAAAAGAGCAGGCTGGCCGTTACAAAACCTTCGGCAAAGTTTCCGGTGCTGCCGCCTTTAGTAAATTTGCTTTCAACCCAAGCGCCAAAGCGATTAAACTGCTTGTCGATATCAAGAAGCTCGCCAATGGCTATTCCTAAAACAAGGCATATTAAAAAGAAAAGCGGTTGATCAAGGCTTACACCTAAAACGCCCATTACAATAATAAATATGGCAAAGGCCTGAAAGATTCTTTCGCCTATTGT
>JAUNQK010000075.1 GCA_030536235.1 Bacillota bacterium | reverse complement strand
CCGCTCTTTTCTGCGGCTGCTTTAAGTCTTGGGTTGTCTCTTTTACTCATTATTTGTTTTCCTTCTACTCACCGCCAAAATACTCAGCAGCTAAATCTTTGGCACATTTTGTATCCGGCAAAATTGCCTTAAAGCCGCTGACAAGCGCTGCACTTAAGATGCATGCGCCAACGATATCTGATGCCCAGTGCCAACCGCTAAGAATGCGGCCTGCAATCATGAGGCAGATAAATCCATAGCAACCATACTTAAAAATGACTGCTCTTGCGTCGTGAATGTTTCTTTTAATTTCAACGGCAAGTGAAGCGAATACGCAAATGCCAAGCACTGTGTGGCTACTTGGATAGCTTGCTTCTAATACGCCATTTTCAAGTATTGGTCTATAGTTAATTGCTACTTTTGTAAAGAGCACGTAGAAAGCAATGCAGACAGCATAAAGCACCCCTAAGCAAATGACGTCTTTATTTACTTTTTTTAAACTCTTTGTTTGGAATAATTGAATTGCGCCAACTATTGCAAATAGCAAGCAAACTAAAATGCTTAAATAACCCATAAGCTGAGTCATCTCGTACCACACTTCATTAGGTGGCGCCATTGCTGCAACTTTAGCATTAAAGTCTGCGAGGCCTACGCTGCTTCCCAGCGGGCCAATTGGCTGCACGTCTACTTTCATCACTATTATTGTATAAGCAATAAACGCGATAAAAAGTATTGCTGCAAGTATTCCGTTTTTCCCCTTTTTTGATTTCATTCTCTACTCCTCTTTCATAATAAGCTTATAAAAATCAACTGCTGGTTCTAATGTAGAAAGGTCTACATTTTCATCAACAGAGTGAATGCTTGCTGATTGTTCTTTTGAATAAGTAAACGGGCTGAACCTTACAGGATTATCAGATAGCGAACTCATAAAGTGGCAGTCTGTGCAACCTGTCATGATTGTTGGTGTGATTTCGATTCCGGGCCACATTTTAATTATAGCATTTTTTAGCATGGTGCAGTCTGCACTACTAAAATCTGCGATAACAGAAGTAAAGCCTTTGTCTAATACTTCGCACTCTAAATCGAATTTTTTAGCGAAGTTTGTAATTGCTTCGAGGCTGCCGTCTGCTGTTTGATGGTGAGCCGAACGCATATTTGCAATTACATAAGCTTCTGTTGGAAGCACATTCGAACCATTTGCAGCTTTAGCCATTGTAAAAGCTACACTTGTTTGCTGTTCTTCGCCGGTTTGCTCGTTAATCTTCTTTGGGAAGATTTCGTCAAAGTGATCTTCTAATTCTGCCATAAAACGGCCCAGTCTTACAAGTGGCTGGTTTTTTGGTGGCCTACTTGCGTGGCCCCCGGCAGATTTTGCAATAAATTTAATATCTGTTAAAGCTTTCTCGCCAATACCTATCTGAGCAGAAAGCTTGCCGTTTTCATTTGTAATTCCAGGGCCTTCGTCAAGAATAAGCGCAAATCGCTGGCCGCGCTTGGCAAGCTCTTCGTTAATTTCTTTTGCGCCGTCTCCCGAAATTTCTTCGTTGCAGCCCGATTCAAAATAGATATCCCTGCCTGGGATAAAGCCTTCGGCAGCAAGATCGTCTCCGGCCTGAAGCATTGCCCAAAGGCCGCCCTTTGTATCAACTGCGCCGCGGCCATAAATTTTGCCATTAGCAATTGTGCCGGAAAAAGCCGGGTAACGCCACGCGCCATTTTCTTCGACAACGTCTTGATGGTTCATAAGCATAATCGGGAGCTTGCTTTCATCTTCGCCTTTCCAGCGCAGCACTATGCTGCCATGAAAATCTTCGAGATCGCACACATTCCATAAATGCGGGAAAAGTTCCGCAAGCAGTTTTTGAAACTCGCGGAACTTTGTTAAGTCTGTTTGATGCGTTACTGAAATAGTTTCAGCTTGCAATATTTTTTGAAAATTTTCTTCGTACTTTGTCATTATAAAACCTTACTAAGGAAATCCTTAAGTCTATCACATTTAGGATTATCAAAAATATCTGTCGGGCTTCCGGTTTCAAGAATTTTACCATCGGCCATAAAGATTACTCTATTACCAACTTCTCTTGCGAAACCCATTTCGTGTGTAACTACTACCATGGTCATTCCTTGCTCGGCCAATTCTTTCATTACATCGAGTACTTCACCAATCATTTCTGGGTCGAGTGCAGATGTAGGTTCGTCGAAGAGCATAATTTCAGGCTCCATCATAAGAGCGCGAACGATTGCAATTCTTTGTTTTTGCCCGCCGGAAAGTTGAATTGGATAAGCAAACGCTCTATCGCCAAGGCCAACACGATTAAGCAGGCCTTGTGCTTTTTCGTATGCTTCTTCTTTTGTCATTTTGCCAAGTGTTACTGGCGCAAGCATCATGTTTTCGATGATAGTCTTGTGTGGGAACAAGTTAAAGTGCTGGAAAACCATACCCATCTTTTGTCTGTGAAGATCAAGATTGAGCTTTACCATTTTACCATTTGCATCTGGCACTTTTTTCTTTGTGATATCAACACCTTCGAAAATGATAGAGCCTTTTGTTGGTTCTTCTAAAAGGTTAAGCGATCTAAGGAATGTAGATTTACCAGAACCTGATGGCCCGATAACTACCATTACATCGCCTTTATTAACATCTACGCTAACATCATCAAGTGCTTTAATTGTGTCTTTGTTGTAATATTTACAAAGGCCTTTTACTTCAATAATTTTTTCACTCATAATCGGCCTCCTATTTCATATGACTATTTGCTTTACGCATTTCTGAAATTTGCATATCCTTTAAGAATTTTGCTTGCTGCTTTGCAAGTGCTTTTGAGCTTGTGCCTGTACGCTTATCGCCAGCACTCATCTTACGTTCGAAATGCGCAATGATTTTTGATGTTGGGAATGTTAAGCAGAAGTAAATGCATGTTGCAATAATCAGCGGCTCTGCAATTGAGAATGTTGAGCCTTTAACTGATGCAACTGCATACATGATTTCTTGAACACCAATTGTATATGTGATTGAAGATTCCTTGATAATTGTTACAAACTCGTTTGCAATAGCCGGCAAAATATTTTTTATTGCTTGCGGAAGCACAACAAGTTTTAATGTCTGCCCACTGCTAAGGCCAAGAGACCTTGCTGCTTCTGTTTGCCCGCCATCAATACTTTGAATTCCGCTACGAATAATTTCTGAAAGGTATGCGCCGGAGTTCATTGCAAGTGCAACAACACCTGGAACAAATCTTTCGAATCTGATTGTACCAAAGAGCATAAAACGTGGCAGCTTAATTGGAGCAAATACAATGTTGTAGATGATAAAGAGTTGAACCAGCATTGGGGTTGCTCTAAATACTTCAACATATACAGTTGCTAAAAATGAAAACGGGTTAAAACGTGAAAGTGCACCTACAAAACCTGTCTTTTGTGAACCATCAGCAGCAATGCCGAGGCTCTTAAATGGTTTTACGTTTGATAAACGCATCATTGCTAAAATTAATGCGAGTATAAAACCAAATATTACTGTTAATGCCGACAAAGATACTGTGCAAAGAAGACCGTCTAAGAACATCTTCCAATACTTAAACGCCTTTATGAACCCTGCTTTTGTTACCATTGAGAATCTCCTTTATACGCACTAAAGAGGCCAGTTAGAAAACCGCCTCTTTAGTTATGGTTATTTTATTTTGGAAAAAATTTCAGCCATCAAATTATTCAAGAAGACCTTCGAATACGTTTCCGAGAGAATCTTCGTTAGCCTTTGCTACGAAACCATCCATTGAACCATCTTCAAGTGCTTTAGCGATTGCTCCGTTAACACCTGCGAGAAGTGCTGCGTTATCTTTGCTTACGCCAACTGCGCTTCCGGCAACATCGTATGGAACGTCGAATTTAACAACGAGATCTGGATAGCTAATTGCATATGTTTCAGCTACAGCTGTTTCGATGTATGCACCATCAAGGCTTCCGGCTAATAATTCAGCGATAATATCTGTAACCTTTGTAAGTTTTACGATATCAGCGTTTGGTGAGTTTTCTTCTGCAAGGTCAACCTGAATGGAGCCATTCTGTGCACCGATTGCATACTGTGCATCGTTTGTTGCTGCAAGATCTGCGAATAAGTTTTCGTTTGCTTTTGCTACGCAAAAACTCTGACCACCAAGATAATAGATATCAGAGAAATCCATCTTGTCCATACGTTCTGGGTCTGGTGAAAGACCAGCGAGTGCGATATCAACATTCTTTGCTGCAAGTTCTGCAAGGCAACCATCGAAGTCCA
>JAUNQK010000074.1:1160-4451 GCA_030536235.1 Bacillota bacterium | reverse complement strand
AAAAATTAATGGTTTAGAATATCAACTATTTAAAAATATTTGCAGTGAAATTGTTAAATTAACAAAAGATATTCAAGAAACATCAGCTGCAATAGCTGCTATTGATGTACTTACAAGTTTTGCTGAAGTTTCAGTAAAAAGAAATTATTGCAAACCTGAAGTATCTGATTCAGATAAAATCATTATCAAAAAAGGAAGACATCCGGTTATAGAGACATTTACTACTGATGGAATATTTGTTTCTAATGATGTTTATATTGATAAAAAGAATGCATCAATGCTTCTTATTACCGGCCCTAATATGTCTGGAAAATCAACTTACATGAGACAATTAGCATTAATTGTTTTAATGGCTCAGGCGGGTTGTTTTGTTCCGGCTGACAGTGCTGAGATAGGAATTTGTGATCGAATTTATACAAGAATTGGTGCTTCTGATAATTTAGCAATGGGACAATCTACTTTCTTTGTAGAAATGTCTGAACTCGCATTTATTCTTAATACTGCAACCTCTAAGAGCCTTGTTATTTTAGATGAGATTGGTAGAGGCACATCTACATATGATGGACTATCAATTGCGTGGGCTGTAGTTGAAGAATTATCAAAAGAAGAAAGAAAGATAAGAACTTTATTTGCTACTCATTATCACGAATTAACTTCACTTTCTGAAGAAATAAAAGGTGTTAAGAACTTAAATGTTGATGTAGCAGAAGAAAACGGAAATGTAGTATTCCTTCATAAAATAGTTGAAGGCAGTGCTTCTAAAAGCTATGGTATTCACGTTGCTAAGCTTGCCGGAGTTCCGCAAAATGTACTTGATTCCGCAAACAATAAATTAGATATGCTTGTATCAAGATCAATTGATATTACAGAAGATGAAAAACAACTTAGTTTCCTCAAATAAAATAAAAACTCTGCCAAAAGAATTAAGTGCCAAAATTGCTGCTGGCGAAGTAATAGAACGACCTCTTTCTATTGTTAAGGAATTAGTCGAAAATTCGATTGATGCCGGAGCAAATAATATTACTGTTGAAATTAAAAAGGGCGGAAAAGAATATATTAGGGTTACTGATAACGGCAAAGGTATTGAAAAAGATCAGTTTGAACTTGCTTTTAAACGATATGCTACTTCAAAAATTGCCACAGAAGAAGACCTTGATAATATTTATTCACTCGGTTTTAGAGGTGAAGCTTTAGCTTCAATTGCCGCTGTTTCAAAGATTGAACTTATTTCCAAAACAAATAATTCAAAAGTAGGGGCTAAAATTAGCCTTGAGGCAGGAGAAATCCTTGGTATTAATGATACTGCTTGTGAAGATGGGACTACTATTATCGTAAAAGATATATTCTTTAATCTTCCTGCAAGACAAAAATTCTTAAAACAAGACAATACAGAAAACAGTTTAATTGCTGATTTCCTTCAGAAAATGGCTTTAGCCTATCCAGAGATTAAAATTCGCTTTATTAATAATGGAACGATATTATTCTCAACTTTGGGAAAAGGAAGCCTTATAGACGCGATTATAACCCTTTACAGCCCTCAAATTGCACGTAGTCTAGTAGAGGTAAGTTATAATGCCGGAAGCTCTAAGATTTATGGCTATACATCATCAGCAGAAACCAGTAAAACAAATAAAAGAGGGCAGGTATTCTTCGTAAATGGCAGAGTAATTAAGAGCAAATTACTTGAATCTGCTATTGAAGAAGCTTATGCTGATAAATTATTTGATGGAAGACATCCAATTTGTTATTTATTTATAGAATTAGATCCAAGCCAAATTGATGTAAATGTACATCCAAGTAAAGCTGAAATAAAATTCTATGATGAAAATGCTGTTACAGATCTTATTATATTGGGTATTAGAAAGGCTTTAGTAAAGCAAGATGCAGCACCTGATGTTGCACATCTTGTGGATAAAAAGGCAAATTCTGTTGAAAAACCTGTTGAAAAGTATGCTTTTAATACACAGCCTGTGGAAAACAATAATGTTTACCATAACATTTTCTCGTCAATCATAGATGAAGATAATATCTTTAAAGAATTAAGAGAAGAACAGCAAAGTATTGAAATTCCAACGATTCCTGTTTCAGCGGAATTGAAAAAAGAACTTGGAAAAGAACAAAAATTTACTTTTTCTAATTTAAAACCTGTAGCTCAAGTATTTACAACATATATATTAGCTACAGATGATAAAAACCTTTATATAATAGATCAACATGCTGCTCATGAGCGCATTATGTATGAACATTTACTTAATAAGTTTAATAATGAAAGTGTTGCATCGCAGATATTAATTGCTCCAATTCTGATAAATACAACTCCAGCACAAACTTCTGCTGAAGATCAATGGAATTCACTGCTTACAGAGCTTGGTTTTATTATCGAAAATTTTGGCCCGAACCAATATTTGATCAAAGAAATTCCGGCATCTCTCAAATTGGAAGAGGCCGAATCCTTTGTAAATTCAGTGCTTGACAGTGACGTTGATAAACCAAATTATTTTCAGGAGAAAAAAGAAGCTATAATTAGTGCTTCATGTAAAGCTGCAGTTAAAGCTGGAGATAAATTATCAGAAGATGAAATTTAAAGGTTGTTTAACGACCTCGATCTTTGTGAAAATCCATTTTCTTGCCCACATGGGAGACCAACTTTCTTAAGGTTTTCAGAATATGAAATTGAACGATTTTTTAAGCGTAAATAAAGGATAATTTGTATAAAATAAGTGTATTATGAACAGAATTTTAGGTTTAGATGTTGGCGATAAAACAATAGGCGTTGCAGTTTCAGACCCGCTGTTTATAACAGCCCAAGGTCTAACAACTATTGAACGTATCGGCCAACGTAAGGATTGTGACAAAATAATTGAATATATAAAGGAATATGACGCAAAAATGATAGTTTGCGGGCTTCCTTTAATGCTTGATGGCACAGATTCTATTCAAACTCAAAAAGTTAGGGATTTTGCGACATTACTTCAAAACAAACTCCGTTCAAGCGGCTTAAAAGTTGAACTTGAATTTATGGATGAACGTTTTACCACCAAAATGGCTGAAGATGTTATGATGCAAACTGGTATGAAACGTAAAGAACGTAAAGAATTCGTTGACAAGCAGGCTGCAATGATAATATTACAATCATATATGGATCGTCTCAGATTCATGCAAAATAATAAGGAGGTTTAAATGGAAAACGAGAAATCTAAAATTCCTTCTTGGCTACAAGATAAAAAGAAATTATTAATAATCATAATTGTAATACTATGCTTATTAGTTTCTAATTTTACTACAGCACTA
>JAUNQK010000074.1:0-1150 GCA_030536235.1 Bacillota bacterium | reverse complement strand
CTAATAGGAATTAGAGTTGCAAATAGAGTTAATTCAGAACTAAAATCTCTAGGAATTAACTTAAGTATATCAAATGTATTTAATGATATGTTTGGTCAAGGCTTAAATGGTGAATATCAAAATGATTATGCTGATGAAAAGCTTACATTTAAGAAAAACGGTAAAATGGTTTACTATGCTGCCGGATATACAGCTGAAGGTACCTATGAAATCGAAGGCAGTAAACTAATTATGAATATCAATTTTAATCCAATTGAATTTGATATTATGGAACTTAATACTACACAATTAATCATTTCAAACGGATATTCCATGTTCTCATATACAAAAGTTAAATAATTGGAGGTAAATATAGATGTATCTTTCAACAAAACAAGCAAAAGAGCTTGGTAAAGCAAATATGAAGCTGCAGTGGGGCGCTTCACTCTTAATTTTAGTTATTTATTCTGCATTAATGGTATGTGGTAATGCAATTCCAATTCTTGGAGGAATTGTTGTTGCCGGAGCCTTAAGCTATGGACTTACATATGTTTATTACCATGCATCACTTGGCGAAAAGATTCAGTATTGGGATATTTTTAAAGGTTTTGAAAACGAATTTGGTGATAATTTCTTAGCAGGATTACTTATCGGTGTATTTACAACACTTTGGTCACTTTTATTTGTAATTCCAGGAATTGTAAAATCTTATGCATATTCAATGACATTTTACGTACTTATGAAAGAACCTGAATTAGACGCTATGGAAGCAATTCATAAGAGCTGTGAAATTATGAAGGGCCATAAAATGAGATTATTCATGATTGACTTATCATTCCTTGGTTGGACAATACTTGAAGTTTTAACTGCCGGATTAGTTGGAATTTATTCACAGCCATATAAGCACCATACAAAGATGGTATTCTTTAATAATGTTTACGACAACTATAATAATAATGTTGAAGCTGAACCAGTTTATGATAAAACAGCACAAACAAACGGAATCGATCCAAGTTTAATCGTAGATGTAGAACCAGTAGAAGAAAACGAAAATAACAATTAATTTAGAAGGATAAATATATCGACCGCATATAAAAAAATCGCTCAAACGGGCGATTTTTTTGATTGAAATTTCAACGTTTCTAGCGATTTTTTAATATTTCTGTCAAGT
>JAUNQK010000017.1 GCA_030536235.1 Bacillota bacterium | reverse complement strand
AACCGTTAGGGTTCGTAAGGGCCGCGCGAGTTCGAATCTCGCCTTTCCCGCCATATAGCTTTATCTTAGGGGTATAGCTCAGTTGGTAGAGCAGCGGTCTCCAAAACCGCGTGCCGAGGGTTCGAGCCCTTCTGCCCCTGCCAATTATTAAATCTAATTTCATTCGAAATTAGATAAAATTTCAAACCCATGCGATTGTCGATACTTAGATGTATCGATACGTAGAAAAAATTGTGAATGACAGTTCTTTCTAAAGATTTGTCATCATAAGCTAGATAAATTTTTAGCTGGCGAGGAGCGCGATGATTTTTATGAACGAGTGTACAATGGTACTCGAGTGAATAAAAATCGAGCAGCGACGAAGACAGATGAAAATTTAGCAGCTTAGGATTTCGGGGTGTAGCGCAGTTTGGTAGCGCAACTGGTTTGGGACCAGTAGGCCGCACGTTCAAATCGTGTCACCCCGACCATCTTTTATGGTCGACATACAAGGGCCTTTAGCTCAGTTGGTCAGAGCATCCGGCTCATAACCGGCGTGTCCCGGGTTCAAGTCCCTGAAGGCCCACCATATTTAACTTCATATGCCCAGGTAGCTCAGTAGGTAGAGCAGTAGACTGAAAATTTACGTGTGGCTGGTTCGATCCCGGCCCTGGGCACCATAAAACACAGCAATTGCTGTGTTTTTTATTTTATCTATATGTGCTAAAATAAAAAGGCAAAGGAGCTTAAAAATGGCACAATTATATTACAGATATAGCACAATGAATGCTGGCAAATCTATTGATTTGATTAAGGTAGCATATAACTATGAAGAACGCGGTAAACATATACTTACACTTGCGCCTTCTGTAGATAATAGATATGGTGTAGGCCAAATCACCAGCAGAATAGGTGTTAGCCGCAAAGCCATTATTGTTGATAGCAGTACAGATATTGAAAAATTATATTTAGAAGAAGAATCAAAACAGCATTTAGATTGTATTCTTATTGATGAAGCCCAGTTTTTAACTAAACAGCAAGTAATTCAGCTCGCAATTATTGTTGATACTCATAATTGCCCGGTACTGTGTTATGGGTTAAAAAATGACTTCTCCAATGAATTATTTGAAGGTTCGCATTACCTCCTTGTTTATGCTGATAAGATTGAAGAAATAAAGACTATTTGCCACTGCGGAAGAAAAGCAACTATGGTTGCCAGAGTAGTTGACGGTAAAATGGTTACGGAAGGTGAGCAAGTTGTGATAGGCGGAAACGATATGTATGTTTCCCTTTGCCGAAAACACTATATGGCTCATGATTTAGGCCCAGAATTTAAATAAAAAACTCGCCATTTTGGCGAGTTTTTTTATTCTAATAATTTTCCTTGATAGGTATCTCTTACTGAAAATTCATGCTGAATAGCATTCAAAACGTCATGCTTATTTGCCGTCCAATACGGTGCAATTAAATCTTCTTTTGGAGCATCTCCGGTTAGTCTATGAATTGTAATATCTCTTGGAATACGTTCAAGTATGCTTACAATACTGTCAACATATTCATCTTTTGTTAAGAGTGGCCATGGGTTATTTAAGTATTCTTCACCCATAACTGTATTTCTCATTAAATGAAGCATATGAAGCTTAATTCCAAAAGGTTTGAATTTTGCTACATATTCAGCCGATTTAATAAATTGTTCTTTATCTTCGCCTTTGAATCCAAGCATAAGATGAACAACGGTTTTGATGTGCATGGCGTTAAGAATTATCATAGTGTTCTTAAATACTTCATTTTCGTAGCATCTGTTAAAATCTTCTGCAGTCTTTTCATTAGCTGTTTGAAAGCCTAATTCAATCCAGAGCATGCACTTTTCATTAAGTTCTGCTAAAGCATCTAATACCATTCCATCGATGCAATCAGGCCTTGTAGCTATTGAAATACCAATTACATCTTCATGAGTTAGAGCTTCGTTCCAAAGCATACGTAAATATTCAGGATCACCATATGTATTTGTATAACTTTGGAAATATGCAATAAATTTGACAGGTTCGTTCCATTTTGCGCGGGCAGCTGCAATTTGCTCGTCTATGCTGGCTGTAAATTCACCACTTCCGCCCAGGCAGAAAGTGCATCCGCCATAAGCTTTTGTACCATCCCTATTAGGGCAGGTTAATCCGGCATCAAGCGATAATTTTACTATTCTTTGGCCGTACTTTTCTTTAAGATATGACGATATTGAGTTGTAGTGTAAGTCTCTAAAATTATCCATAATATGTTATAATATAGGGTATGAATCTTGATAAGAAATCTTTACTTTTACATAGCTGTTGTGGCCCTTGTTCTACTGCCGTCTTAGAGCGATTAGTAGAAGATTTTGATGTAACGATTTTCTTTTACAACCCTAATATTACTGAGGCCGAAGAATATAATCATCGCCTCGAAGAACAAAAGCGTTATATCAAAGAAGCCAATCTGCCAGTTGCGGTTATTGAGGCAGAGTACAACGTGCAAGATTATTATAATGTGGTTTTGGGTCTTGAGCAAGAGCCTGAAGGCGGTGCGCGCTGCACAGAGTGCTTTAAACTGCGACTTCAAAAAACTGCAGAGTATGCAAAAGAACATGGATATGATTGCTGGGATACAACATTAACAGTAAGCCCGTACAAGAATTCAAAAAAGATTCATGAAATAGGAAATGCTATTAACGAAGATTTCCTTGCCGGAGATTATAAAAAGAAAGACGGCTATAAGAGATCAATAGAACTCTCTAAACAATATAATTTGTATAGGCAACATTTTTGTGGGTGTGAATTTGCAAAATGAAATATGTTTCTTTAGTTGTTGACAATAATACAAATGCTACAGACGAGCTCTACACTTACATTTCTGAATTTAGTGATATAAAAGTTGGAAATAAAGTAAGCATTCCGTTCTCTCGTTCTAACAGAATTACAGATGGATATGTAGTTTCTGTTTCAGATGAAAAACCAGAAGGGATTAATAGCTTTAAAAAAATAAGAACTATTGATCCTGATTTTTCATTAACTAGCGAGCAAATAGAAACTGCTTTATGGATGCATCAAAGATATATTTGCAGATACATTGAAGCTATTCGTTGCCTCCTTCCAAGTAATACTTTAGCAAAGAGAAAAACGAAAGATCCATTTGAAGGAATCGAAGAAAACAAATCTTTGCCGCAAAAGCTGAATGACGAGCAACAGAAAGCTTATGATGCAATCGCTGAAAGTGTTAGCAAAAAGAAGAATGATATTTTTCTTCTTTACGGGGTGACAGGTTCTGGTAAGACAGAAGTTTATCTGCAGGCAATGCAAAAGTGTATTGATTCGGGCAGACAAGGGATTATTCTTGTCCCGGAAATATCGCTTACCGTTCAAACCGTTGCTCGTTTTGTGAATCGTTTTGGAAAAGAAAACGTTGCAATACTTCATAGTAAATTAACAAAGCAGCAACGATTTGTTGAATATAAGAAAATACAAGAGGGCAAGGTTAAACTTGTTATCGGTGTAAGGTCTGCAATCTTTGCACCATTTGATAATATTGGGCTTATTGTTCTTGATGAAGAACACGAAACAAGTTATAAATCAGATAAGAGCCCAAAATATGATTGCATGGAAGTTGCAACTAAACGCGCAATTGCCCATAAGGCATGTCTTGTATTAGGAAGTGCTACCCCTGCAGTTTCAGATTACTATCGAAGTAATCAAAAGATATTTAAACAGTTAGTTTTGAAAGAACGATATAACAAAGTTCCTCTTCCAAATCTTTCTGTTGTAGATATGAGAGATGAGATTAAAGCCGGAAACAAAAGCTTGTTCTCTGGCAAGCTCGTAAAAGAAATAAATGAGTGTCTCGAAAGTAAAAAGCAAGTTATCCTTTTCTTAAACAGAAGAGGTTACTCAAGCCATGTTAATTGCCGTGAATGTGGTTTTACTGTTAAGTGTCCAGATTGCGGAATATCAATGACTTATCATAAAGGCGCAGGGGCATTAATTTGTCATTACTGCGGAAGACGAACAAAGATGCCAAAAATCTGTCCTGATTGCGGCAGCAGTTTAATCGGCAGATTTGGAGTTGGAACAGAGCAGGTTGAAGAAAAGGCTCAAGAGCTTTTCCCTGATGCTGTAATAGAGCGAATGGACCTTGATACTGTAAAAAAGAAAGGTTCACTTGAAGCAATCTTAAAACGCTTTGCAAATAAGAAAACTGATATTCTTATTGGAACTCAATTGGTTGCAAAAGGCTTAGATTTTGCAAATGTTGGTCTTGTTGGTGTTATTAGTGCAGATGTTACTTTAAACATTCCTGATTTTAGATCTGCAGAAAGAAGCTTTCAGTTGATCACTCAAGCAGCTGGAAGGTCTGGGCGAGGCGATGAACAGGGAAAAGTAATAGTACAAACTTATTCACCTGAACATCCTGCAATTCAGGCTGCTGCGAAGCAAGATTATGATGAGTTTTATAAAACAGAAATTAGAATTAGAGAGCTTGCAGCATACCCACCGTTTACTGATATTTTCCATTTAGTATTCAGTGATGAAAAAGAAAGTGAAGCACTTAGCTCTGCAGAAAAAATAGCTGCTGTATTTAATAAGTATTTATCAGACGACTTTGTTGTGCTTGGCCCGTGCAAGGCGGCAATTAATAAAGCCGGGAATCTTTATCGCTATCAAATAGTAGTAAAGGCTCCGGCCGGAAAAAGAAAAGAATTAAGCAATTATATTAACGAAATAAAAAGAACGTGGAATAAGAATACATTACTTACTGTTGATGTAAATCCTTATTCATTAATGTAGGTGACAATATGGGACTTAGAACGATTAGAGAAGAGGGCGACCCTGTTCTTAGAAAAAAATGCAAAGAAGTTACAGAAGTAAATGACAGAATTAGAGATCTTCTTGATGATTTAACTGAAACAATGAGAGATGTTCAAGGTGTTGGCCTTGCTGCACCTCAGGTAGGCATTCTTAGAAGAGTTGAAGTTGTTGAAGTCGACGGAGTTCTTTATGAATTAATTAATCCTGTGATTGTTGAGTCTGAAGGTGATCAATATGAATATGAAGCATGCCTTTCTTGCCCGGGAAAACAAGCAAAGGTTCATAGACCTGCTCATGTAAGAATTGAAGCTCTTGATAGAAACGGAAATAAAGTTAGCTATGAAGGAGAAGACTTACTTGCAAGAGCGTTCTGCCATGAAACAGATCACTTAGACGGAATACTTTATGTTGATAAAGCTGAAGAGGTTGAAGAATTCGAATGAAGATAGTATATATGGGAACTCCGGATTTTGCTGTTAAACCATTAGAAGCTTTAGTGAATTCGGGTTATGATGTTGCTCTTGTAGTTTCAAAAGCAGATAGAGCAAAAGACAGAGGAAAGAAAATGCAAAGCTGCCCGGTTAAACTCAAGGCACAAGAGCTTGGCATTCCGGTTGAAACTCCGGAAAAAATAAAAGGTAATGAAGAATTTATTTCAAAGATTAAAGAACTTAATCCAGATTTAATTGTAGTTGCCGCTTACGGAAAAATTCTTCCTTTAGATATTTTGAATATACCAAGACTGGGATGCGTAAACATTCATGGTTCACTTCTCCCAAAATATCGTGGTGCTGCGCCAATTCAAAGAGCAGTAATTGAAGGCGCTGAAAAAACAGGAATCACACTTATGTACATGGCCGAAGGCATGGATACCGGAGACATGATTGCAAAAGCTGAAACTTCTGTTGATCATAAAACAGCAGACGAATTATTCGTAGAATTATCAGCACTTGGTGCAGACCTTCTTGTTAAATATATTCCTCTTATTGAAAACGGAACAGCTCCGCGTGAAAAACAGAATGATGAAGAAGCAACGCTTGCGCCAATGGTTTATAAAGAAACAATTGACTGGACAAAATCTGCTCACGAAATTGATTGTTTAATTAGAGGAACAGATTGCCAAACAGTTTGGAATGGACAAGTAATGAAGGTTCATATGGCCGAAGAAGCTGCCGGAAACGGTGAACCTGGAACAGTAATACATGTTGATAAAAAAACTGTAGAAATTGCTTGCGGAAATGGAAGCCTTAAATTAAAGAATATTCAAATGCCTGGTAAAAAGGCGATGCCGATTGACGCATTCCTGCTGGGTAACAAGATTGAAGAAGGATGCAAATTAGGATAAAATTAAATGATAGACAAATTGCATATGGAGTTTTATTAGATGTTGAGCGTAAACAGGCTTATTCTAATTTAGCTTTAAATGTATATATTTCCGAAAATCCTGTATGCAATTCTGCTTTTATAAGAGAATTGGTTTATGGAGTTTTGAGAAATCAGTATCTGCTTGATTTTAATATTGATAAATTTGTTAAGAAGATAAAGGTTGCTGATAGAGTTTTGCTTCGAATGGGTTTTTATCAGTTGTGTTTTATGAATTCTGTATCAGATTATGCAGCTGTAAATGAGACTGTTAATCTCGCCCGTGGAGACAAAAGCTTTATCAATGCAGTCCTTAGAAATTTTATTAGAAACGGAAAAGAGCTTACATCGGATAGCTTAAGTGTTCGCTATTCGTGTCATGAAAGTATTATTAAACTTTTTTATGATGCTTATGGCGCCGAACGTACAGAAGAGATATTAAAGCATTCACTTTTGACTCCAACTCTTACAGAAAGAGTGAATAAGAATGGCTTAATTTCGATTCAAGGAAAATCAAGCCAGAAAGCCGTTGCAACTCTTAACCCTAAATCTGGAGAACACATTATTGATATGTGTGCTGCTCCTGGTGGGAAAAGTCTTTATGCAGCAGATATTATGAATAATCAAGGCGAAATTCTTGCTTTTGATTTGTATGAACATAGAGTTGCATTAATTGAAAAAGAAGCAAAACGACTTGGCGTTGATATAGTTAAAACTCAAGTAAAAGACGCAACTGTATTAGATTCAGAATTAATTGATAGTGCAGATGCAATAATCTGTGATGTTCCTTGCAGTGGTCTTGGTACTATTGCAAAGAAACCGGAAATTAAATTAAAAGGTATTAGCAAGGATATTAATGAATTATATGACATTCAGAAAAAGATTCTTGATAATGCTGGTAAGTATGTGAAGGTTGGTGGGCGCATTTTATATAGCACATGCACCATCAATCCGAAAGAGAATGACAATCAAGTTGAGAATTTCTTAAAAGAGAATAGCAACTTTGAATTAATACAACAAGAACAAATTTTTCCACATGATGACTTTGATGGATTTTACATTACAATAATTAAAAGGATTAGTTAATGATTAGCAGTGTTGGTTTTAAAACAGATAAAGGTATGCTTAGAGGCGGCAATGAAGATTCACTCTTTGTTATGCCAGAGCAAAATCTTTACATTGTAGCCGATGGCGTTGGCGGACATAACTCCGGCGAACTCGCAAGTCGCTTAGCTGTTGGTTACTTAGCACAATATGTTGCCCTTCATCCAATTGCAGATGTAAAAACAAAGCGTGACTTAAAAAGATATTTTAAATCATGTTTTGATGGCGCAAATTCTTTGGTTTATGAAAAGGCTATAGGTGAACCTGAAAATAGAGGTATGGCTACAACAGCGGTTCTTTGTTATATAAGAAGCGGTTGGGCTTATGTAGTAAATGTCGGAGACAGCAGAGCATATCTTATTAGAGATGGTGTTGTTAGACAAGCTACTGAAGATCACACTTATGTAAATGAAATGGTTCGTTCGGGGATTATGACATCAGAAGAAGCTGAGAAAAGCCCTGATAAGAACATGATTACAAGAGCAATTGGTGGTAGCAAAAATGTAAAGCCTGATTTTTTCCAATTTGAAGTATGTCCAAATGATGTAATTGTTCTTTGCAGCGATGGATTGTACGGAGAAGTAGGCGAAAATAAAATTGCAGAACTTGCAAGAAAAACAAATTCCATGCATGGCTTAGCAAAAAATTTAGTTGATGAAGCTAATAAGCATGGTGGTAAAGATAATATTTCGGTTATTTGTATTAAGATACATTAGGAGATAGAAATGGCAAGCAGAATTTTAGCAGGAAGATATGAACTTCTTGAAAAGATTGGCGAAGGCGGAATGGCTGTAGTGTTTAAATCACGCGACAGATTACTTAACCGCTATGTTGCAATTAAAATTTTAAGGCCGGAGTTCACAAAAGACGCTGTCTTTATTGAAAGCTTTAGACGTGAATCACAAATGGCTGCAGGCCTTTCTCATCCAAACATTGTAAACATTTACGATGTAGGTAAAGAAGGTAACATCTATTATATTGTTATGGAGCTTATGGAAGGGGAACCTCTTTCTGACATAATCAAAAGAGAAGGAGCTCTTGAACCTCAAAAGGCTGCAAGTATTACAAGACAGATTGCATCTGCTCTTGCTGCTGCTCATAAGAACAATTTAATTCATAGAGATGTTAAGCCTCACAATATTATGTTTAGCGCTGACGGTTCTGCTAAGATTACAGACTTTGGTATTGCTAAAAAAGTTACAGGTGAAACTCTTGTAGGAGAACAAAAAGAAAATGTTATGGGCTCTGTTCATTACTTTAGCCCAGAACAAGCAAGAGGCGGATACGTTGATGCAAAATCCGATATCTATTCACTTGGTATCTGTTTATATGAGATGTTAACTGGTAAGGTTCCGTTTGATGGCGAAACTGCAGTTGAGGTTGCTGTAAAGCATATGAATGAAAAGATGATTCCGCCAACACAGCTTAACCCTAACATCCCTAAAGACTTAGAAGATATTGTACTTAAGGCAACAGATAAGATCCAAACAAATCGTTATAAGAGTATGGATGAAATGATTACTGCTCTTAATTTCGTTTCATATAATAAGCATCATGTTGAAGAAGCTCCTTACGAAACAAAGAGAGAAGAATGCATTAGAAATGAAGCTAAGGCTAAATCTATTGCAATTAGTGATGATTTCCTGTTTGGAAAAGAAGCAAAGATTGAAGAACCTGAAGAGGTTGCAACTGTAAGTGAGAAAGCAGTAAAAGAAAAACCTGTAAGTGAAAAAACAGAAGTTGCTTTACCAAAGGAAACGGTAAAAAAGAAATTCTTACTTAAGCCACAAAGATATATTGCAGTAATTCTTGCAATTATTCTTGCACTTCCAGTTAGTGCCGGAATCTTTAAGCTTACAACAATAGAAAAAGCTCCTAAGACTGTTGAAATTAATGTTCCATCAATTGTTGGAATGACAGTTGAAGAAGCTGAAAAAGAACTTGCAAAGAGTAATCTTAAACTCGAAGTTGAACTTGAACTTGTTAGTGATGATGTCCCTGAGGGGCAAATAATGAGCCAAACTCCACAAGAAAATTCAACAGTAAAGAGTAATCAAACTATTCGAGTTAATGTAAGTAAAGGTTCTGTAACACCTTATGTTCCTAATGTTGCAGGAAAGAGTATCTCAAATGCAAGAACAGTAGTTGAAAGTTATGGTTATAGACTTGTTATTTCTGGCTATGCTAAAAATGATAAGATTGATAAAGATTATGTAATTAGTCAAAACCCAGCTACCGGAACTGAACTTGAAAAAGGCAGTACAGTTTCTGTTGTATTAAGTTCGGGTAAAGAAGAAGTTCCAGAAATTGATATCGTTGGGCTTCCATATGCTGAAGCACTTCAAACACTTGAAGAAGCTGGCTATTCACTTGGCGCAAGAATTAATCAATCAAGCACAGAAATTCCAGACGGATGTATTATTAAATATGTAATCGATGGCAAGAAGGTTGATCTTTATGTAAGCGCTGGCAGATCTGGCGGAAATACAAATCCAGATGCAGAACCTACTGGCTCAATTTCTTATACATTTAGCTTTGACGGAATCGAACTTCCAGAAACAACTTCTGCATTCCAGGCAAAAATCACTATCGTTGATGATAATGGTTCTAGAACTGTAACAGAAGATTGTACTTATGAGGAGGGCCAAAAGACTTTAACAATTTATGGCTCAGGTGTTGACTGTGAAATTACAATCATGGTTAATAATCAATTAATTGAACAGTTACATCATGTAAACTTTACAACGGGTGAACACTTATAATGCAAGGCACTATAGTAAAAGCTATCTCGGGTTTCTATTACGTTAGAGATGATTCAAAAGTTTATGAATGTAAAGCCCGTGGAGTTTTCAAAAATAAAAATATAACGCCTTTGGTTGGTGATCATGTTGAATTTGATGGCTTGGTTGTAACAAAAGTTTATCCAAGAAAAAATTCTTTTGAGAGGCCTCCGGTTGCAAATGTTGAAACCTTGGTAATGGTATTTGCTGCAGCAGATCCTAACCCAAGCTTAGACATTTTAGACAAGTTTTTAGTAACTGCAGAAGCGAAGAATACAGAAATAATAATTTGTATTAACAAATGTGATTTGGCAGATACTAAAGCGCTTAAAGAAATTTATGATGGAATATATCCAATTTTCTTTATTAGTGCAAAAGATAATTCCGGAATTGATGAACTAAAGAAGGCTTTAAAAGGAAAACAGTTTGCTTTGGCTGGTCCATCGGGTGTTGGCAAATCTACTTTAACTAATTTACTTTTAGAAAGTGAAAAAAGTGAAGTAGGGGAAATTAGTCAAAAGAG
Organism: Bacillota bacterium; assembly: GCA_030536235.1. Lineage (GTDB taxonomy): Bacteria > Bacillota > Clostridia > Peptostreptococcales > Anaerovoracaceae > UBA1764. Next base: position 6,730 of record JAUNQK010000017.1, on the reverse strand, counting down.
TCTTCGCGGAAAAAATACAACAAGACATACAGAATTGTTCTATTCTGATGACTATAAATTGTTTGATACTCCAGGCTTCACAAGCTTTGATGTAAACTTAGATGATGAAAAGCAGTTGGAAAATTATTTCCCTGAATTTCATGAATATCTTGGCTCGTGCCGCTTTGATGATTGCAAACATTTAGAAGAGCCTGATTGTGCGGTTACAAAAGCTTTGAAAGAAGGAAAAATATCTGATTCCAGATATGAGTCTTATAAAAATATTTATAATTTTATTTTAGAAAAGAAAAGGTATTAAAAATGGCTAGATTAGCACCATCAATCTTATCTGCAAGTGAAGAAAAGTTTGATGAACAAATGAAATTAATCGAGGCTGGCGGTGCAGACCTTATCCATTATGATGTTATGGATGGTGTATTTGTTCCGGCAACAGTAAACCCTATTCCGGTTAAGGAGCTGAGCAAAAAGTTTAAACTTCCTATTGATGTACATCTTATGGTTCAAGAAGCAGGTGATGTCATAGAACAGTATTTAAGTGAAAATACAAAATATATTACTGTTCACCAGGAAGCTTGCAAAGATCTAAAGGCTGTAATTGATAAGATTCATGGATTTGGGGTTAAAGCTGGGCTTGCAATTAACCCAGATACACCTATTTCTGTGCTTAAACCTTATTTTAAAGATATAGATTTGGCTCTGGTTATGTCTGTTTTCCCTGGCAAAGCTGGCCAAAAGTTTATTCCAAGTGCCTTAATTAAGGTGTGCGAGCTTGACGAGCTTAGAAGGGCAAATAATTACGCCTTTAGAATAGAAGTGGATGGCGGAATTAACCTTGATAATTGTGAAATGACTAAGAAATCGGGTGCTGATATCTTAGTTGCCGGAAGCGCTTGCTTTGGCGCCGAAGATATAAAAAAACGTTGCGAAGATTTCAAGAAAATAATCAAATAACTTGAAAATATTGGCAAAACATGATAAAGTAATTAAGTTGATATTTTATAGAAAGTGGGGTAACTAATATGGCAAATATCAAATCTGCAAAAAAGAGAATCTCAGTAATTAATCACAAGACACTTGTAAACAGAAGAATTAAGAATGCGCTTAAGGCTGTTCTTAAGGCTTATGAAAAAGCTCTTGCAGCTGGAGATTTCGCAACAGCTAAAGAAAAATTAGCACTCGCAGAAAAGAAACTTATGAAGGCTGGTGCAAAGGGTCTTATCCACAAGAACACAGCTTCTAGAAAAGTTTCGAGACTCACAAAGGCTTATAACAAAGCAGTAGCTGCTTCAAAAGCCCAGTAATCTCACCCGTCCCCCACATTGCATAAGTTAAATGCAACTAAAAACCAGGCCGTCTCACCTGGTTTTTTACTTTTTTGTAATTATTTCAGTTTTCCCTATATTATGGTACAAAAAAAGCTATAAAAGCCCAAGATATGGTATAATATATGTGTATAACTATGCATATATTGTTGTTTTTGGAGGATTAAGATGAAAACAAAGAGAATAATAGCATTTTTACTTACTTTAATCATGATTCTTGGTGTTATGCCAGTTTCATCTTTTGCAAATGATGACTATGCAGGTAATGAAATTATTGCTTCAGTAGCTATCGAAAGCGATTATTCCGGTAAAGGATATAAAGTTTCAATAAGTGATAAAACTATTACCTTAAAAGTTCCAAGTAGTGATGCGGGTAAATCAATTGATCCAAATGCTATTCTGGCTTTTAAATACGAAACCGGTGTTGTGAATCCTGTCGTAAGCTACTCTAAATCAACTGTAAAAGTTGATGAGGATGCTGCCACAAATGTAACACTTACTATTCTTTATGGTAAGAATTTAAATAGTTATTCTGATTATAAAGTATCTATTGTAGTCGATGAAACTATAGTAAGTGATGCAGATTTAGCAGTTTTAGCTGATAGTACAGGAAAAGCTGTAACAGCAACTCTTATCAATAAGATTTTTAAATCATATGACGATGTAGAGTACATTTCTATTTTAGGTGCTCCTAAGGCTGTAAAGTTTGTTTTATCAGGTTCATATGTTGACACAAATGCATCAGGTAGTTCTGCGGTATTAATTGAAAGTGCTAAATTTGATAAGCTTTATGCTGTTCCTCTTGTAGCAAAGGGTACACAAACATTTGCTATTACTGCATATGATGAAGATGAAGATAAGCTTGGTACAGAAGTATTCACAGTTGAAGTTGTTGCTACTGAAAAGAAGAGCGATACATTAGCAGAACTTTCCTATACAGTTGAACCTGGCAAGAGCTTTACATTAGTAACAAACGATATTAATACAAAGTTCAAGGCAGTTACCGGTGAAAACTTTGCTTATGCAACATTCACACTTCCGGCTACTCTTTATGGTTCACTTCAGTATGATGAGAAGGCTATTTCAACAACAGATGAATTTGTTCGAATGGCATCAAGCTCTATAAGTTCAGAAAAGCTTTTAAGTAAACTTGTATTTGTTCCATCTGCTACATATACAGGCACATTAACACTTAACTATACAGCATATAATGAAGATGAAGATGTATCTTGCACAGGCAAGATTAACATCACATATAAGAAAACAGTTAAAGTAACATTTACTGATGTTAAATCAACAGATTACTTCTATGAAACAGTTAGCTGGGCAGTTAATAACGGAATTACAACTGGTACAACGGCTACAACATTTAGCCCTAAGACGATTTGCACAAGAGCGCAGATTTTGACATTTATGTGGCGTTCAGCTGGTTCTCCAAGCTCAACAATCACAAATAAGTTTACAGATGTAAAGAGTTCAGCTTATTATTACAAAGCAGTTCTTTGGGCAGCTGAAAAAGGTATTATTGATATGCCTGTAACATCTGGAAAATTAAATCCAGATGCAACAATTTCTCGTAGTGATGTTGTAACTTATTTATACAAGATGGCTGGCTCACCATCAGTAACAAAGAGTAATACATTTACTGATGTTCCATCAACAGCACCTTATGCTTCAGCAGTTGCATGGGCAGTAGGCAAGGGGATTACAACAGGTACATCTGCTACAAAGTTTACCCCAGCACAAAAATGCGATAGAGCACAAATCGTTACATTCTTATACAGATATTACGAAGAATAATTTATGGAAAATTATCAGCAATTTATAAGAAATTTTAGTATCATAGCGCATATCGATCACGGCAAGTCTACACTTGCCGATCGTTTGCTTGAATCTACTGGTTCTGTTTCAAGTAGAGATATGAAAGAGCAATTCCTTGATAATATGGATCTTGAACGTGAAAGAGGAATTACTATTAAACTGCAAACAAGTAGATTAGTATATAAAGCTAAAGATGGAAACGAATACATTTTAAATCTCATCGATACTCCGGGCCATGTTGACTTTAACTACGAAGTATCAAGAAGCTTGGCTGCGTGTGAGGGTGCGGTATTAGTAGTTGATGCTACTCAAGGTGTCGAAGCGCAAACACTTGCAAATGTGTATCTTGCTGTAGATGAAGACTTAGAGATTGTACCTGTTATTAATAAGATAGATCTTGCTTCAGCCCGTCCTCAAGAATGTAAAGATGAAATTGAAGATGTAATTGGTATTGAGGCTCAAGAGGCACCTCTTATTTCCGCAAAAGAAGGCATTAATATTGATGGCGTTCTTGAAGAAATCGTTAATAAGATTCCGGCTCCTAATGGCGACCCAGAAGCTCCACTTAAAGCTTTAATTTTCGATTCATACTATGATAACTATAAGGGAGTTATTATTTATGCAAGATTAATTGACGGCAGTGTTAAAGCTGGCGACAAAATTTTAATGATGAACACTGGGGCTGTTTATGATGTAACAGAAGTAGGTGTTAATACTCCTTATCAAACTCCGGTAAAAGAACTTTCTGCTGGAAGCGTAGGCTATATTTGTGCAAGTATAAAGCAAGTTAAAGATGCTCGCGTTGGTGATACTATTACTTTAGCTGATAATCCAACCAAAGAACAATTACCAGGTTATAAGAGAGTTCAGTCAATGGTATATTGCGGAATTTATCCAACACCTGATGAAAAATACGAAAACGTAAAAGATTGTCTTGAAAAACTCCAAGTTAATGATGCGGCTTTTGTATTTGAGCCAGAAACATCTCAAGCTTTAGGATATGGTTTTAGATGCGGTTTCTTAGGGCTGCTTCATATGGAGATTATCGTAGAAAGACTAGAACGAGAATTTAATCTTGAAATCATTACAACATCTCCATCTGTAATTTATAAATTAGTAAACTTTGATGGAAGCGAAGAATTTATTCAGAATCCATCTAACTTACCAGACCCTTCTAAGTATGATCACTTAGAAGAACCTTTGGTTAAGGCAACCATTATGCTTCCAAAAGAATATGTCGGTTCAATTATGGAATTGTGCCAAGATAGACGAGGCGTAATGCAGGATATGGAATATATTACCGAAGATAGAGTAGCGCTGCATTATATACTTCCACTTAATGAAGTAATTTATGATTTCTTTGATGCACTTAAATCAAAGACTCGTGGCTATGGTTCGTTAGATTATGAATTTGACCATTACGAAAAATCGAACTTAGTAAAGCTTGATATTATGCTTAACCATGAATTGGTCGATGCATTCTCAATGATTGCTCATGAATCTAAGGCATACTATAGAGCAAGATTTGTTTGTCAGAAGTTAAAAGAAGTAATTCCAATGCATCAGTTCGAAGTTCCTATTCAGGCTGCAATTGGTCAAAAGGTTATCGCCAGAGAAACTGTTAAAGCATATAGAAAAGATGTACTTGCTAAATGCTACGGTGGCGATATTTCAAGAAAGAAGAAGCTTCTTGAAAAGCAAAAAGAAGGTAAAAAGAGAATGCGTCAGTTTGGTACAGTAGAAGTTCCGCAAGAAGCATTTACAGCAGTTCTTAAATATGATGAAGACAAATAACACTAATGGGGCAGTAATTGCCCCATTAGGCATTTATGTACATATTCCGTTTTGTGTTCGCAAATGTAAATATTGCGACTTTGTTTCGTTTGGCGGAAAAACTCATGAAGAGCAATTAGATTATGTGAATGTTCTTTGTGCAGAAATAACTGCAAAAGCTAAAACGTGCAGTAACCGCTATTATGTCGACACAATATTCTTTGGTGGCGGAACACCTTCTATTCTTAATGCAGAAGATTTAATAAAGATCTTAAATACTATAAAAAATAATTTTACAGTTCAAAATAATGCAGAGATAAGTTTTGAAGCAAACCCTGGTACTATTAATATAGAAAAACTGTCTAAACTAAAAGATGCAGGTTTTAATAGAATCAGCATTGGTGTTCAAAGCTTTAATAATGATGTATTAAAAGCTATAGGCCGAATTCATAATGCAAAAGAAGCAGAAGAAGCTGCAACCTTGGCGAAATCTTTAGATTTTAATTTAAATATAGATCTAATGTTTGGTTTGCCAAAGCAAGACCTATCAATATTTAAGGAAACATTTGATAAGGCTCTTAGTTTAAAACCTAATCATATTTCTTTTTATAGTCTTCAGCTTGAAGAGGGCACAGAATTATTTAAAGAATATAAATATGGTGATTTAAATCTTCCAACATGGGACGAAAACAGAGAAATGTATCATTATGCTTGTGATTCTTTAAATAATGCCGGATACGAGCATTATGAAATCTCCAATGCGGCAAAACCGGGATATAGATGCAAGCATAACATTAAATATTGGTCACTTGATGAATATTTAGGTTTTGGTCTTTCGGCTCATTCATTTGTTGATGGAAAAAGAACAGATGATGAGAATCCTGATTTAAAAGGAGATTTTATTTTTACAAAGCTTCGCCTAATTGAAGGGTTTGACAAAAAAGAATACGAAGATCGCTTTGGCATAAGCTTTGAGGATGAATTTAATGATTCTTATAAAAGCTTGTTAGAAGAAGGCTTGCTCAAAGAAGAAAACTATATTATTTCATTTACTAAAAAAGGGTTGGATTATACCAACCCTGTAATGCAAAGACTTCTTGAAAAACTTATGCGTTAACAATCTTTTCAATAGCTGCTTTTAAAGTGTTGTAGCTTTCTAAAGCAGCTTTTTCATTTGGTTTGTTGATTGCATAGTAGAATTTAATCTTTGGCTCTGTTCCTGAAGGCCTTGCTGCAAGCCATGATCCGTCAGCAAAGAAGAATTTTAATACATTTGATTTTGGAATTCCATCAATTCCTAATGAATAGTCTTTAACTTCTGTAATTCCATCTGCGATTTTTTCTTTTAATTCTCTTAAGGTGCTCATTATTGCTTTAATCTTTTCGGCTCCTTCTTTGCCTTTAAGATAATAAGAATCGCATTTATCAAAATAATAGCCATATTCTTTATATAAATCTTCTTTTACTTCTACTAAATCCTTGCCTTGAGCTTTATAGAATGCTGCCATTTCTGCAATAATCATGCTTCCTAAAACAGCATCTTTATCTCTTGCATGTTCGCCAACAAGATATCCATAACTTTCTTCATAACCAATAGTGAATTTATGGCCTAAAGCAAGCTCTCTATTCATTACTGCGCAAATATTCTTAAATCCTGTGAGACAGTCAAATGATTTAATTCCTTTGCTTTTAGCAATATCGGCACCCATTTCGCTCGTAACAATTGTTTTAACCATAAATGAATTCTCATCAAGGCTATCTTTACGGCTTTCTAAGATGTAATTAACCATCATAGAACCTGTTTGGTTACCATT
>JAUNQK010000016.1 GCA_030536235.1 Bacillota bacterium | reverse complement strand
AATCTTTGTTTCGATTTCATTTCTTGCTTTATTAGCTGCAGCACCAAATTCTTTTCTTTGTTCTGGAGCTAAATCTTTCATTCCCTTCATTAAGTCTGTAAGAGAACCCTTTTTGCCAAGAATTTTAATTCTTAAATCTTCTGCATCTTCTAAAGAGTTTATTGCTTCAGCTTTTGATAATGCTTCTTGCATTACACTCTTAAGTTTATCTATCATATCTTTGTCTCCTTGATTCAAACATTATTATTCCGGATGCAATTGCTACATTTAAGCTTTCAGTTTTACCATCCATTGGAATACTTAGTATTTCATCAGCTGCTTCTAATATTTCTTTTGAAGCACCGTTTCCTTCGTTACTTACTACAATGGCTACATCGTTGCGCAAATCTGCTTCGTAATAAATGTTTGTTGCATTCATTGCAGTTGCAAAAACTTTTTTGCCATTAGTCTTTAATATTGCCAGCGCATCATTTGCACTTTCCGCGAAAATAATAGGAAGCCTTTCTGTTGACCCACTTGCAGCCCTTACGGCTTTTGGTGAAAATGGATCTCCGCTGCCTTTAATAAATAAAGCTCCGGCAAAACCTGCCGCTTCTGCAGTTCGAAGAAGGGTTCCGATATTTCCTGGGTCTTGAACACGATCAATTACTAAAATGTTTTTTGACCTTGCATTCATAAAGAAATCTTCGCGAGATATATGTGGTTTTTCAATCACAGCAAGAATATCCTGAGAATTTTCTGTTTGAGATAGTTTATGAAAAACGCTGTCTGATACTTCGTATACGGCCAAGCCATTCTTATCTGCTTTTTCGGCAAGCTGCCTTGCCTCTTCAGATTCAGACTCAGCCCTCAAAAAGATGAACCGCGCCTTTCCGCTTTGAAGCAGCACTTCTCTAATCATGTTAGGGCCTTCAAGTATATAAGCCTGTTCACGATCGCGATATTTCTTTTCTGAAAGACCTGCAGTCATCTTTACTATTTGATTGTCTAAAGATGTAATAGTCTTCATAATTATTTCTTATAAAAAATATAGGGGCGGGCCTATCCCACCCCTATAGGCTAAGCGATTAGTCTAATTTAATTTCTCTATCCTTCAAGAAATCTGGAATTGGGAAATCATTGTTTGGATTATATCCAGTGCCAGCAAATGGGCTTGCTTCTTCAGCAGCTTTCTTTGCTTCTTCTGCAGCCTTTTCAGCAGCTGCAACTGCAGCAGCATGTTCTGCTTCTGCTTCTTCTTGGCGAATGCCTTCAGCAACTGCATCTAAACCTTTATCAATACCGTGCTTAACAAGTTTATCTTCAAAACCTGTTGCAATAACAGTAACCTTAATCTTATCTTCGAGTTCTTCACTTACTGTTGTACCAACGATAATGATAGCATCTGGATCAGCTTCTTGTGCAATGTAATCGCAAGCATCATTGAATTCGAGCATTCCTAAATCGTAACCACCTGTTACATTAAGAAGAACTGCTTTAGCTCCCTTAACTGTTGTTTCAAGTAATGGACTTTCAACTGCAGCCTGAATTGCTTTTTGTACTCTGCCGTCGCCACTTGCAATACCAACGCCCATATGTGCAATTCCTTTATCGGTCATTACTGTCTTAACGTCAGCAAAGTCAAGGTTAATGATTCCGGCATCACTGATTAAACTTGCAATACCTTCAACGCCTTGTCTTAATACATCATCAGCAAGTGCGAATGCCTGAAGCATACTTGTATTTTTATCTGCAATTTGCAGAAGTTTATCATTTGGAACTACTACTAAAGAATCTACATAGTTCTTTAAGAACTTTACGCCAAGATCTGCGTGTTCTTTTCTTTTTCTTCCTTCGAATGTAAATGGCTTTGTAACAACGCCAACTGTTAATGCCCCAGACATTTTTGCAGCTTTAGCAACGATAGGAGCAGCACCTGTTCCTGTTCCGCCGCCCATACCAGCTGTAATAAATACCATGTCGGCACCAGCTAAATTCTTCTCTATGTTCTCCAAACTTTCTTCTGCAGATTTCTGGCCTACCTCAGGATTTCCGCCTGCGCCTAAACCTTTTGTAAGCTTTTCGCCAATCTGAATTGTATTTTCTGCTTTAGAAGTTTTTAAAGCTTGGCTATCAGTATTAACTGCAATAAAACTTACACCGTGAAGACCGGCATCAATCATTCTGTTAACAGCGTTGCAACCTGCACCGCCGATTCCTACAACTTTAATAACTGCAGGGTTGTCATTTGGAGTATCAAATTGAAGCATTGGACTCATATCTATACCTCTTTAATAAATCACTATTTTTACCCAATAATTATAACATAAAAAAGGGGTATTTTTTACCCCTTTTCTACAATATATTGTGTATTTTTTGATTATTTAGTCAAGTTTTGGACTAAATGCAATGTAATTATCTTTACCTACTTTTATAACCCCACGAGTGACTCCGGCAGAATACTGTTCTTCGACAAGCTGCTTAACAGCCCTCATCTGAGCCATAATATTTTCAGGCTTTCCTTCGCAATACAAATCGTCGTAAATATAGGCCTTAACAATTACAGATGAAAAGTTGATTTTCTTGAAATATAAGTCGTTATCGCTCATTACACTAAGTAAATTCAGTGTATTTGAAAGCAAATAATTGTGATCTACATCTAAAGCTTTGCCCGGAATCGGCTCTGCAATGTCAATTCCTTCCAGTAGCGGAAGCACCGGCAATTCATTTGTCAGCCTTAAAACCATGCCCTCTTCATCAATTAAGACATATTGTCCGTTGTAAGGCAGGCAGGCATAATCTACTCGCTCTGTAATTATAATCTTAATTGTGCCTGGTAAAACCCTCTTAAGCTCAACATTTTTAATATAAGGGTCTTCCAAAAGCGTCTCTTTTGCCTGGCGAAGTTTTTCTTCGAAAATATTTATTCCAGGCGACAAGCCCGAAGTTTCTTGAACCTGAGCTGCAGTATAATAATTATTTCCCTCAATTTCAAACTTGCGCACGCTAAAAAGATCTGATCTCAATGCTAAAATAGCCCCGACAATCAGGGCTATAATAATCAGAAGTCTTAAGAAATAATGTTTCTTTCTTCTCTTTTTCTTCTTTTTTACTACAATTTCTTCAGCCATATATGTTCTGATATATTATATCAGCTGCGTCAAGTTTTGCCACCTTTTTAGCATTTTCAGCCATAGACTTTAAGATTTCTTCGTCTGCTAACAGCTTTTGTACTTTTTCAGACAAAACTCCAATATTTTTTTCAAGCTCTTTTTCTTCAACGATTAATGCTGCCCCAGCTTCAACTACAGACATTGCATTATGATACTGGTGGTTAGCTGTTACGTTAGGTGAAGGGATAAAAATTGCAGGCTTGCCACTGGCCATGATCTCTGAAAGCGTGATTGCACCTGCACGAGATATGACAAGTTTAGCCTTTCCCATTCTTTCAGGCATATTATTCTCATAATCAAGCAGCGTAACGTTATCAGGAATGTTGTTTTTCTTGATTTGCTCGTAATATCGTCTTCCGGTTACGAAAATAATCTTATCGTCAACCTTATTCATAAGGTCTAAAGCGGCATTATTAATCATTTCTGCCCCCAAAGAACCTCCGCAGATAAGAATATAATCATTTGATTTCTCAGAATCAATAAAAGCCTGTCTAATTGGGTTTCCTACTAATACAACTTTAGATTCATTTTTAAAAAACTTTGCAGCTTCAGGAAAACTAATAAACACTTTTTCGCAAATAGGCTCAAGAATTTTATTAGCAACTCCAGGGAAAGCATTTTGCTCGTGAATATAGCATTTAGCCCCGTACAGTTTTCCATGCTGAACAACAGTACCTGTTACATATCCGCCAGTACCAATAACAACATCTGGCCTAAATTTACGGATTATATTTCCGGCTTCGATACCACCTTTAATAAAATTATTAACTGTTTTAATATTCTTAATTGGGTTATGTCTATCTATGCCGGAAGCATCGATTCCCTTAATCTCATAACCTGCAGCTGGAACTAATCGATTTTCCATGCCGTGTTTTGTTCCAATGAAAAGAATCTCTGCATCCTTTTGCTTTTCTTTAATTTTGTCTGCAATAGCGATTGCCGGATAAATATGCCCGCCTGTACCGCCACAAGTCATTATTACTTTCATTATTCATCCTCTTCAGGTTGTTTTGCCTGTCTTGAAACATTAAGAACAATCCCAAGCAAGGCCATAATTACAAGAGTAGCATTTCCGCCCTGAGACATAAATGGTAAGAATACGCCTGTAGGTGGGAAAGATGCTGTTACAACTAAGATATTTAAAATAATATTTATAGCAAGCATAGCACCTGTTCCTGCTGCAAGATAACAACCAAATGTATCTTTAGCACGAAGTGCAATACTCATAATTCTGCCAATTAGTATAGCATACAAAATCAAGATCCCTAATATTCCAACAAGGCCAATTTCTTCGCCAATGATAGGAAGAATAAAATCTGACTGAGGTTCTGGTAAATATAAAGTCTTTTGAATACTTTGGCCTAATCCTTTGCCAAACATTCCGCCAGAGCCAAACGCAAGAAGCCCTTGTACAACCTGATATCCATCGCCAAGCGCATCTGCCCATGGATCAAAGGCTGTCATAAATCTTGTATGCATGTAACCTTTATCAATAAAGGCAAGATAGAACGAACCAAGGAAAGCAGCCCCAACTCCACCAACCAAGAACCATTTTGACAAACCGGCAAGCAGCATGAGAACAGCTCCAATTGAAACTACAATTACAGCTGTTGAAAGGTTTGGCTGTTTATAAATCAGTAAGAAAATTACGCCAAGCAAACCAAAGCACATAAGAACTGATTTTGTATCTTTCATTGCATTCGGCTGGGCGCTAAACCACGATGCAAAAAATAGTATCAGCGCAGGCTTAATCAGCTCTCCAGGCATTACTGAAATACCAAAGTTAAGCCATCTTGATGCGTTATTAATTGTTTTTACCAACGGAGTCCCTCTAAGAACGATAAGCATCGTTAGCAGAACCAAACCTACACCAATAGCTAAAACAGCAAAATGCCTCAAAGCATGGTAGTCAAAGTTAGCAAGGAAAATCATTACGCCCCAGCTAATAAGATACCAAGTAATATTATCAATAAGCAAATGATATGGGTTGCCGAATTTTGAAATAGAATAATAGTAAGATGCTGAAAAAGCTAAAACAATTCCAAGCAAAGACAAAATTAAAGCAGTAATAACCAAAGTGTAGTCCATCTGATGGAATACACGTCTATACTTTTTTATTTCATTTTTGTTTACTGTTACTTTATACTTCTTCACTACTATAACTTATTTACTAAATTCTTAAAATCTTTTCCGCGTTCTTCAAAGTTCTTATACATTCCCCAACTTGCACTTGCAGGTGAGAGTAATACTGTATCGCCTTTGACTGCAAGCTTATGGCCAAGCTCAACACATTCAGCCATATCCTTGCAGAAAATAATATCATCTTTATTAAATCCTAATTCAATCGCTTTATTTGCAAATCGTGGGCCAACTTCGCCAAGCATTAATAGTTTCTTCACTTTGCCATTAAAAGATTGAATTAATTCTGTGAAATCTAAATTCTTTTCATAGCCACCAGCAATTAATAATATTCCAGGGGCCGTTGCCTCAATAGCTTTAATTGTAGAATCCGGGTTTGTTCCTTTTGAGTCGTTAACATATCTTACGCCATCAAGCTCGCGAACAAATTCAATTCTATGTTCAACACCTTTAAACTCGGCAATAACCTTTAAACTAATATCATCAGAAATTCCCATGCACCTTGCAATAGCTAAAGCTGCTAAAGCATTCTGCATATTATGATCTCCCGGAATAAAGATGTTATCAATATGATTTATTTTGCTAGAGAAACCAACAAGCTTTGGCCCCTTTAATGATTCTGCAATTCTAACACAAGTAGGGTCTTCTAAATTATAAACAAAGAAATCATTTTCATTTTGTTTATTAGCAATTCTTGCTTTTATACTTGCATAATTTTCAAATGTCTTATGTCTATCTAAATGATCAGGTGTAATATTAAGCAATGCAGAAATATGTGCATGAAAATCTGAAATAGTTTCAAGCTGGAACGAAGAAACTTCTGTAATAAGCTTTGTATCATCATTTGCGCTCATTACTTCTTCTGAAACCGGCAATCCAATATTTCCGACTACCCTTGTATCAAAACCAGCGGCTTTAAAAATTTCTCCTACTAAAGCTGTAGTTGTTGTCTTACCGTTAGTTCCGGTAATAGCAACGAAACTTGCTTTCGTGTTTTCAAAAGCGACTTCAAGCTCGCCGGTAATCTTCTTGTTTAATTGTTTTGCTTCTTGCGCAATTGGATTAGTTAGCGGAACACCAGGTGAAAGAAGAACCTCGTCAAAATCTTCAACACAAGGCCTCTTATCTAAAGGCATATTATCATCCCAGATATATGTCTCACATTTACCTTTTAATAATTTTTCTGCTGCTAATCCAGATTTACCCGAACCAATAATTAAAACTTTTTTCATTTTACTTCATAATTAAATATGCAATGACAGAAAGAACAAGTGTTATAGCTGCAAACACAACTACAACCTTTCTTTCCTTCCAACCACCAAGTTCAAAGTGATGATGAATTGGAGCCATACGGAAGAATCTCCTTCCGTTTTGTGTTTTAAATACAAATACTTGAATAATTACGCTTAATGCTTCAAGTACATATATGCCACCTGCAACAGGTAGTGCTAAAACATTTTTAGAAAGAATTGCACAAGCTGCGAGTGCTGCACCAAGTGCAAGTGAACCTGTATCACCCATAAATAATTTTGCCGGATGTCTGTTAAATACTAAGAATCCAACACAGGCTCCACAAATTGCGGTTGCAAATACGTTTGCACTACCAACACTAATAACTGCAAAAAGAATCGCGCAAACTGCTGTTACACTACTTGCTAATCCATCAAGACCATCTGTAAGATTAACTGCATTTGTCATGGCAACCATAACGAATACTACAAATGGATAGAAGAACCATCCGAAATCAATTTCTCTTTTTATGAATGGAATTACAATGCCAGTGCTTTGCATTCCGGCATAAATCGCAATAACGATAGCAACAACAATTTGGAATGCTAATTTTTGAATAGCAGTTAAACCTAGATTTCTTTTCTTTACTACTTTGATATAGTCATCAATAAAACCTACAGCGCCATAAGCAAGCATTGCAATGCACATGAATACTGTATCCATATTTGGGCTGCAAACTAAACTAACAATACAAATTGCAGTTATAATTGCAATTCCACCCATTGTTGGAGTTCCTGATTTTGCCTTATGAGCTTCAGGGCCCTCTTCTCTAATGCTTTGCCCCGCATTAAGTTTCTTGAGAAATGGAATTTCTATAAAAGTTAATAATGAACTAAGTGCAAATGCAAATAAATAAGTGACTATGCTCATATTACCCTACGCTTTCATACTTCTAATCATTTCTGCTACTGCACTAACGCGCGTTGCATTAGAACCTTTAACTAATACCGCATCACCGGCAGCAAGCAGGCTCATGATCTTTTCTGCAGCGGATTCAACATCTTTAAATTTTACAACACTAATCTTGCGAGACTTTGATAAAGCACCATCTGCCATAAGGCTTGCATTTCTTCCAATTGCAACCAGAAGATCTACTCCAACCTCACCAGCCTTTTCACCAGTTTGAATATGTCCGGATTCTTCATCTTCACCAAGCTCGTACATATCGGCTAAAATTGCGACATGTCTTTTTGCTTTTACTGAAGCAAGCACATCTAACCCAGCAGCCATTGATGCCGGGTTCGCATTATAGCTATCATCTAATAATGTTAAACCATTTATATCCTCATAAGCAAGTCTTCTATCAGTCCCAGAAGCATTTGCTAAAGCTTTAATAATTTTTTCTTTAGGGACTTCGTAAGTAAGCCCACAAGTTGCAGCAAGTGCAGCATTAATTGCATTATGCTTACCTAAAAGCGGTAAAGAGATTTTTAATTTTTCATCTTTAGTTTTTAAGACAAAACTAATTCCCTTTAAACCATTATCTACAACCTTTTCAATATGTACAACAGAATCCCTTTGCCCTACCGCAATAGGAGTAAAGTTCATTTGTGTTCTTTTACTTAAAGTAAACATATCTAAGAATGGTGAATCGCTATTATAAATAAGAGCATCACCTTGTCTTAAACGATGTGTTATTTCTAATTTAGCATCAGCAATAGCTTCTTTCGAACCAAGTCTTTCGAGATGACTATCACCAATAACAGTAATAATTGCTGTATTTGGTTTTACCCATGAACAGTATTCATCAATTTCACCAGCTCTATCCATACCCATTTCATATACAATAATTTGAGTATCTCTATTAGCTTTAAAAGTTGTCATGCAAAGACCAAGCTTTGTATTGTAATTCTTGTCGTTGCATACTACTCTGTACTTTTCAGAAAGAACTGCAGATACTAACGACTTTGTTGTTGTTTTTCCAACGCTTCCGGTAACACCAATTTTCTTTACTGTAAGAGAATTAAGATACCATTCAGCCATTAATCTAAATGCTTCTTCAGTATCACTTACAAGAATAACTCCAACATCTTCATGCTTTTGCATAAACGATGAAACAACATCAACATCTGACATCAGAAAAACTCTGCAACCATTTTCATAAGCAGATTCAACATACTTATGCCCGTCGTTGTTTTCGCCAACAATGCATACAAACATTGATGCAGGTGCAGTTTCACGTGAATCAATCACAATACTTGAAACACTTAAAGCGGCGTTTCCAAACAATCTTGCCTGTGCTGCTTTTGCTAAATCTTTTATTCTAATGCTTTCCATTTATTCTTCCTCTTCAATTATGTCTTCAGATATTTCGTAATAAAGAGTAATTAAACTATCTGAAACAGTTTGTGTTCCCGGCTTTGGGAATTGATCAATAATTGTTACATTTGCTGCTGTTAAATTCTCAGGTGTAAAAGTAGCTCTAAGGCCCATACCTGAAAGAATACCAACAGCACTTTCGCCGCTCTTACCAACAAGGTTTGGAACAGTTAATTTACCCTTCTTCATTGCCTTGTAATCGGCATCTGAATAATTTGGTTGAATTCCCATGTATGGGAGAACTTCTTCTAAAATGTCATGTGCACAAGGAGCAGCGGTGCTTGAACCATATAATACTCCACGCGGGGTATCAATAATTACTAAAATTACAAGCTGCGGGTCTTCAATAGGAGCAACTCCCATAAATGATGCAAATACATCGGTATCAGAATAGCCACCGTTTTCAGGTTTATTTGCAGTACCGGTTTTACCACCAATTCTATATCCAAGAACTTTAGCAGCGCCACCGCCACCTTCTGAAACTACCTTTTCCATAATTCCAAGAACTTCTTTAGCTGTTTGTTCTGAAATTGTGCGGCTCTTAATTTCTGGTTCAAATTCTTCAACAACATTTCCGTCAGAGTCGAGTAAAGCTTTTACTAAACGAGGCTTCATTAAATAGCCTTTATTTGCAATTGAAGAAATAGCAGATACTAAGCTAACAGGAGTAACAGCAATACCTTGCCCGTACGACATAGTTGCTAACCCTACTTGATTCTTTGGCTGAAGAATATTATTTCCTTCACCAGGAAAATCTACACCGGTTTTTTCTGTTAAACCAAAATTCTGAATGCCAGCATAGAATCTATCACTACCCATTCTCTTGGAAAGTTCAATCATTACAGGGTTACAAGAATTCTCAACTGCTTCATACAGATGTTCTTGACCATGGCTGTTTGGATAATACCAACAATGAAGTGTATAATCTGCAACCTCAACAGACTTGCAATAGAATGTGTCATTAAGATATGTTACACCATATTCCAATGCAAGAGACGTAGTAATCAACTTAAATGTTGAGCCCGGTTCATATACATCTGAAATGCAGAAGTTTCTCCAAAGTTTGTTCCAGTATGCAACCTGATCTTGCGAACTCATCTCTTCGAAAAGTTCAGCATCAGCTTCTAAAGGCTGCCTTGGATTGTTAGGATCATATTCCGGAGTCTGAGCCATCGCTAAGATGTCACCTGTCTTAGGATCCATAATCATGCACATAGCTCTATCAGCATTACACTTTTCAACTGCAGCTGTAATCTTTTGAGTTACAATCTTTTGAATTGTTTGATCAATTGTTGTTTGAATAGTGTAACCATCTTGCGCATCATAATATTTATCTACGCCGTAAGCTAAAGAGTTACGTTTGTTATCTTTATTTGTAATCCATCTTCCATCGATTCCGGAAAGTGTACTGTTGTAATAAAGCTCAAGACCATTTAATCCATCACCATCATCGTTTAATGAACCGAGCACCTGAGAAAGGAAGGCTCCATTAGGATAATAACGCTTAGGTTCATCAGTAATTTCTAAGCCGGCAAGCTTTGCTTCTCTTAATTCTGCAACGACATCATCTTCAACGCTCTTTTTTAATTTAAGCAATTGAGAATCCGACATAACTACAGACTCAACATCTGCTTCTTCCATATCTAAGATTTCAGCGAGCTGCTTGATTTCATAAACCATATTTGCCTGCTGTTCTTGTAAATCATCGCCCTGGCTTCTAATTACAGAAGGCCTTACCCAAACAGTATTTGCTGTTGCAGAAATCGCAAGTTCATTTAAGTTTCTATCAACGATAGTACCTCTATCTGCAGTAACAATACTATCTGATGTCTGTTGTTTAACAGCCTTAAGTGCATATTCCTCGCCTTTAACAATCATTTGCCAACCAATTCTTAAAGACAACAAAAACAGTGCTGTAAGTGAAAGCACTAAGCACAAGCGAAGTTTCTTTTTCAGTTGTTCATCTACAGGATTATTCTTCTTCACAAAAAGTAAAAATGGCGCCTTGGAAAAGGCGCCGCTAGTATATTAATAAACTGATTCCATCAAAGCTACGCCAAATTCTTCTATGTTTGAATCGCCCTGAATGTAAATGATTTGATCAAAGCTTGGATAAATCATCCCAAGGTCTAATGCCTTGCGTTCAATAGTTGAAATATTGGTTGCTGATTTTATCTTAACTTCCAGATTTGCAATCTCTTTTTCAGTCGTTGCAATTTCTTTATTAATCTGGTTTATATCATATTGAATTTTAGAAGAATAAGCATCAAGGCCTACAAAGAAAAGCATGGTAACACAAGCCAAAAGAAGTATTGCTACGATTCCGCCTCTTGTTAATCTTTTTATTCCTTGTGCTGATAACTTAGTCATTTTATCTCTTCTCAATTACTCTTAACTTTGCACTTCTCGATCTTGGATTAGTTTCAATCTCTTCGTCAGAAGGTAAAATTGGTTTACCGGTTATCTTCTTAACATCTGAAACTTTTCCGCATACACATACCGGAAATTCCGGAGGACAAGTGCAAGGACTAATTCTATTTTTATAAATATCTTTTACGATTCTATCTTCCAGTGAATGGAAAGTTATTATCGCAAGCCTTCCGCCAGGAGCAAGAACATCAATGAAATCATTTACCGCTCTTTGCAAACCACCAAGCTCGTCATTTACTTCGATTCTTATCGCTTGAAATGTACGTTTTGCCGGATGCGGGCCTTCGCGTCTAGCTGCAGCAGGTATTGCTGCTTTTATTATTTCAACCAGCTCGCCGGTTGTAGTAATCGCTTTTTCTTTTCTTGCTTCACAGACAAACTGCGCAATTCTTGATGCCCATCTTTCTTCGCCGTAATCCTTAATGATTCTTAGCAAATCTTTTTCGCTATAAGTATTAACTACATCGGCTGCTGTAAAGCTATCGTTTGCATTCATGCGCATATCCAGTGGCGCATCTTGCATATAAGAGAAACCTCTTTGCGGATTATCTAACTGAAATGAGGAAACCCCTAAGTCGAGCAATGCCCCATCGATTTCTTCGATTTGAAGCTCGGTCAATACAGATTTAATATCTGCATAATTTGATTGAACAAAATGTTTGATGCAAGGGGTGTTTGCAGCGTTCAATCTTTCTTTTGATGCATTCAGTGCATCTATGTCTCTATCAATACCTATAAATGTTGCATCTGGCCCAAGCTGTGAACACACACCGCTTGCATGGCCTGCCCCACCAAGAGTACCGTCGACATAGATACCATCTGATTTGATCTTTAAAGATCTAATGCATTCTTCATACAATACAGGTACGTGGGAAAATTCCATTTCTTACACCTGATATTTATCTGAAAAATCGGCAAAATCTTCTGCAGAAAGCTTTCCGCCGTTTTCATCATTGTCATATTTTTCTCTTGCCCAAATTTCAATTCTGTCTAAAGAACCAATTGTGATTAATTCTTTTTCTAACTGAGCAGCAAGCTTAAGGTTGTTTGGAACAAGAATTCTGCCTTGCTTATCCACTTCACATTCAAAGGCATTGGCATATAAGAATCTCTTAAATGCTCTTGTCTTTGGATCGGACATTGGCAGGCCTGCAAGAACCTGTTCTTGCTTCTCCCATGTTGACATTGGGAATAAAATCAGGCAGTCGTCTAAGCCCTTTGTAAGGATTGCCTTGTAGCCTAAATCATCCCTGAATTTTGCCGGAATGATGAGTCTATTCTTAGCATCTATTGAGTTTTCATATCTGCCTAATAACATTGAAATTTCAAGCCTTTCACGGGTTTTGCATCCAAAAATGTGCTATTTCCCGAAATTACATCTCCATTTTACTCCACTTTTATGTGAAAATCAAGTAAAAAATAGCAAAATGGCCCCATTTTACACCACTTTTTTAGCATTTTCAGGTATTTCCAAAGTTACAAAAATGTAATAAAAAAGACCGCTTTGTCAAGCGGTCTAAAATGCTGTTTTCTTATAAAAATGACTTTCTATGAATCGGCGTTGGGCCAAAGGCAGCCAGGCCTTCGTAATGGGCTTTAGTTCCATAACCTTTGTTAGATTCAAAGGCATAGCCTGGATAAATTTTAGCCATTTCCACCATTTCTCTATCTCTTGTAACCTTGGCAATAATTGAAGCTGCTGCGATAGAAACAGATATTGAATCTCCGTGTATTATCCCGGTTTGCGGAATATCTACGGTTTTAAGAGTTAGCGCATCAATTAATATATGATCTGGCACAATCTTTTCTCCTGCAATCGGGTTGGTAGACAACCCTTTAATTGCATCTGCCATCGCTTCTTTTGTAGCCTCAAGAATATTTATTTCGTCAATTCTATCAGGCTCTCTTCTTCCAATAGAAACAGCTAAAGCGTTTTCCATGATTAAATCATATAATTCTTCACGTTTCTTTGGAGAAAGTTTTTTAGAATCGTTAACCCCAAGCACATTAAAATCTAAAGGAAGTATAACAGCAGCTGTCACAACTGGGCCAGCTAGCGGCCCTCTTCCAACCTCGTCGACTCCGGCAATATAAGCTTTCCCTTCTTGCCAAAGAGCCTTTTCATATTTAAGCATTTCTTGTAATTGCTCTTTTTGTTTAATTTCTCTTTCGTACTTAGTCATTATAATAATTCTCTAAAATATAAACCGTTGGTTCTGCGGCCAAAATATTCATTGCCACTTTGAACCAAGTTGCGAATCTCTGCAGCTTCTTCTTTTGTTTCCTTTGTGAAATAAAGAGTTACAAAATCGAGCTTTGGAATTTGTTTATCGGCAACATACAGTGGAACACAATTTAATAATTCGCTGTATTTTTTGTTTCTACAAATTAATGTGAAGCTTTCTCCCATTCTATCAATTAGTTCGCTTTGGCCTTTGCAGGTTTTGCAATCACCTGGGCAAGCTCTGAATTTCATTAATGGAAGATATCCATAGATAACAGCTCCGCACTTTATATCAGCTTTGAAATGTTTCATTTCATTAAATGAAAGTTCCATTGACAATGTAACATCTTTAAGCCCTAAGCTCTTATACATATTAGCTGCTTCAGAGTTTAAAACATTTAAAAACATTCCGCCGTGGGCTGTTAAGCCAAGCTCTTTTGCGATTTGAATTGCACCAATGTTTTCACATACAACATCAGTTACGTTCTTTTCTAAAAGTTCTTTTTTAATAAGCTCTTCGTCTTCTGCATAAATCATTGCCGGAATCTCGGCCCATGCACCAGGAATCCATTCTTTTAATGGAAGAATGATTATATCTTCTTTGTTATAATCAAAGATTTGGGATGCTTTTTCAAATCTATAACGCATCAAGTACATCCCTCCTCATCTTATTTAATTCTGAAGCACTAAGCATTAACCCGTCTTCTATTTCGCAATCAAGATTATTCAGCTTATAAACCGTACCGCCAGTTTTTTCTAAAGACTTACGAACATGAGCTTCATCTAAAGAAACTTTTATTGCCTTTTCCGGAATTGCTCCAACAACTTTTGCCTTTCTTTCTGCAGAGCTTGCAAATAAAACTGCAGGCTCTCCCGCTTTTAGAACGAACTTCATATCAACATCTCTAAAATATGTTTCATGTTCATAAAGCTTGGCCAAGTCTTTTAAAACGTCAGCAGCTGCGACAACATCTTCTTTAGTTCTGTATCCAAACATATCTTTATCACGTTTAGATTTTAAATAACCATCGGTAAAGCCTTGTCTTGAGAAAACTGCTTGCAAAGTATTCATATCATACGGCTTAGATTCTAAAGCAGCTTTTACAGTAGTAACTGCAGCCGCAACATATTCAGGTCTCTTCATTCTGCCTTCAATCTTAAATGATTTCACTCCGGCAGAAACTAAATCTTGAATACTATTTACATAAGACAAATCTTTTAAACTTAAACAATGATCTCTATTATTGCAGGCCCAATCAAGTCTGCAAGGCTGAGCACAAAGACCTCTATTGCCAGATCTTCCACCTATCATTGCAGAAAGATAACAATTGCCCGAAACAGACATGCAATGTGCACCATGAACAAAACATTCTACATCAATGTCAACAGAAGAGCATATCTTTTTTATTTCTTCTAAAGACAGTTCTCTCGCCAATACAATTCGATCAAATCCCATTTCTTTCGCAAGCTTTGCGCCAGCAACATTATGGATTGCCATTTGAGTAGAAGCTGAAAGAGAAATCTTACCTTTTGCATAATTAAAAACTGCTAAATCCTGAACAATAAGCCCATCAGCTTTAGCAGCCACAGCTTTATCAACTGTCTTCCTCATTTCACTTAATTCTTTATCTTGAATTAATGTATTGACAGTAATATAAACTTTTACTTCTCTATCATGACAATATTTAATTGTCTGTTCTAAATTATCCGAATTAAAATTATCGGCGTTGCGTCTTGCATTAAAATTTTGCAACCCAAAATATACGGCATCAGCACCGCATCTTACAGCTGCTTTTAATTGTTCTTCTCCGCCAACAGGCGCTAACACTTCTTGCGTAATATATCTCCTGGCTTTACACCCTCAGGAAGATTGATTTTTACAAGCTTCATTGGTGTATTACTTCTTGCAATGTTTTCGCCTTTATCATTGATGATATATTTTAACTTAAACTTTCTTCCAAGTTTACCAGGGCTAAGAACCTCAAGTTCATCACCAAGATCAAAAGCATTTCTTGTTTCGATAGTTTCTTTGTCAACTACAGTTGCAACAAATAAATAATCTCTTACATATCCACTATCACCTGGTTGAAGTGCAACAGGGTCTTTTAAATAGAATCCTGTTGTAAACGGCCTGTGTGATACAGTGTCAAGTTCAGCTCTAAGTTGATCAATCGGATACTGTTTATTCATTGCCATCTTATATGCATTGATTACTGTTGCTGTATAAAATGGAGTGCGCATTCTTCCCTCTACTTTGAAAGAACTTACACCAGCTTCAGCAAGTTTATCTAAAAACTCAATAGCACATAATTCTTTAGAACTTAGAATTGCACTACCATGCTCAGATTCTTCAACCTTAAAGAATTCACCAGGGCGTGTTTCTTCCATCAAGTAGTAATTCCATCTGCAGCTTTGTGCACACTGGCCTCTATTACCACTACGCCCTGTTAAGTATGCAGAAAGAAGACATCTACCACTATAACTCATGCACATTGCACCATGAACAAAAGCTTCTAATTCTAGTTTTGCCGGAGCCTTCGCTCTAATCTCAGCAATTCTATCAATATCAAGTTCTCTTGCAAGAACAACTCTTGAAGCACCCATGTTGTAATACACTTCGCAAGATTTGTAGTTCATAGTATTTGCTTGAGTAGATACATGAACATCAAGCTCTGGGCAATGCTCTTTTATTTCAGAAATAGCACCTATGTCAGACACAATAACTGCATCAACACCAATTTCCTTAAGTTCTTTTGCATAAGAACCCAGTTTTGGAATCTCATCATTATTTGCAAAACTATTTACTGTAACATAAAGCTTCTTTCCCTTAGCATGAACTAACTCTGCACCCTTCTTTAGTTTTTCTAAAGTGAATGCAGCGGAATTTGCTCTAAGTTGCATAAAAGGGCCACCGCAGTAAATTGCGTCGGCCCCATACTTTAATGCTGTTGTTAAACCTTCTAAATCACCAGCAGGTGCAAGAAGTTCAAGATCTTTTAAATCCATTTTTCACCTATACATTAAATAAGAAGTTTACGATGTCTCCATCCTTCATTACATATTCTTTTCCTTCAGAACGAAGTTGTCCTTTTTCTTTTGCAGCTGTCATAGAAAAACCTAACTCTTCGAACTTATCATAGTTAATGGTTTCTGCACGAATAAATCCTCTTTCGAAATCTGTATGAATTTTTCCTGCAGCCTGCGGAGCTTTTGTCCCATCAATGATAGTCCAAGCTCTGCATTCATCTTCTCCGGCAGTAAGGAAAGAAATTAAATTAAGAAGCTTATAACTTGATTTTACTAATTGATTAAGACCACTTTCTTCAATACCCATATCTGCAAGAAATGCATCTTTTTCATCATCAGCAAGTTCTGAAAGTTCTGCTTCAATTTGTGCACAAATCTTTACTACTTCTGAACCTTCTGCTGCAGCGTGTTCTTTTACAGCCTTAACAAATTCGTTATCGTCTTCTGCAACATCAGACTCACTAACGTTTGCCACATATATAACTGGTTTATATGAAAGCAATCCAATAGACTTAACAAGTTCTTCGTCTTCATCTTCAAAATGCATTGTTCTTGCATTCTTACCTTCACTAAGAGTTTGATAAATCTTTTCTAAGATCTCAAGCTCTGCCTGAGGGGCTTTATTGCCACCCTTCATTGAACCTTTAACCTTATTAATTCTTCTTTCAAGAATTTCCATATCTGAAAGAATTAATTCTGTATCAATAGTCTCAATATCAGATGTCGGGTCGATTTTTCCATCAACATGAACAATATTATCATCTTCAAAGCATCTAACTACATGAACGATTGCTTCAACTTCTCTTATATGCCCTAAAAACTGATTGCCAAGGCCTTCGCCTTTTGATGCGCCACGAACAAGACCTGCGATGTCGCAAAACTCTATTGTTGCATATATTGTTTTCTTTGAATTATATACTTCGTGAAGCTTTGTAATTCTTTTATCCGGAACCGTTACAATGCCTACATTTGGCTCGATTGTGCAGAAAGGATAATTTGCAGC
>JAUNQK010000073.1 GCA_030536235.1 Bacillota bacterium | reverse complement strand
TTAATGATGCCTTTGATTATGATTTAAATGGAGAGTATATAAATGAATCTTCCAAATAAACTGACTTTGGCACGAATTATTGCTGTTCCTTTTTTTGTAGTGTTTTATATGAAAGGCATGGCTATTATTTCTTTAATTATTTTCGTGTTGGCCTCACTTACTGATATGGCTGATGGAAAGATTGCAAGAAAGTATAACTTAATCACTAATTTCGGAAAAATCATGGATCCTTTAGCCGATAAAATCTTGGTGTATGCTGCATTTGCTTTGATGGTTGCAAACGGGACGATTCCGGCATGGACACTTATAATTATTTTGGCGAGAGAATTTTTAGTTGCCGGAGTAAGAACAGTTGCTGCAAGCACAGGGATTGTTATCGCTGCTGATATGGCTGGAAAAATTAAAACTGTACTTCAAATGTTTGCTGTGCCTTGTCTAATTATTTGTACAGTGCATCCTGTATTATATTATTGTGGTTATGTATTATTCTATGCATCATTAGTTATGACTGTTATTTCAGGGGCTAATTATTGCATCAAGAATAAACAAGTATTTGCAAACTAATACTTTACAATAATGGCAATATATGGTATTGTAAAAATATTCTAAAATATATTGACGGGGAAGCGAAAATATCGTATTATAGATACGAACAAATGTTCTTATCTTAAAAAATATTTCGGAGGGAAATATGGCAGTTAAAAAAGATGCAGTTAGCGAAAAAGATAAAGCTCTTGAAGCAGCTTTATTGCAAATAGATAAGCGCTTCGGCAAAGGTTCAATTATGTCTTTGGGCGATGAAAGTGCAAGATTAAATATTGAAGCTATTTCAACTGGTTCTGTATCATTAGATTTAGCTTGTGGTGTTGGAGGCCTTCCAAAGGGAAGAATTATTGAAATTTATGGCCCTGAATCATCAGGTAAAACAACACTTGCGCTTCATGTTATTGCAGAAGCTCAAAAAGAGGGTGGTAAAGCAGCATTTATTGATGCAGAACATGCTTTAGACCCTGTTTATGCTAAGAATTTAGGCGTTCAGATCGATGATTTACTTGTTTCTCAGCCTGATACAGGTGAAGATGCTCTTGAAATTTGCGAAATGCTCGTTAGATCTGGGGCTATTTCAGTTATTGTAATCGACTCTGTTGCTGCTCTTGTTCCTAAGGCAGAAATTCAAGGCGATATGGGTGATTCTCATGTAGGTCTTCAAGCAAGACTTATGTCACAAGCTTTAAGAAAACTTACCGGTGTTGTTAATAAAACAAATACTTGCGTTATCTTTATTAACCAGCTTAGAGAAAAGGTTGGTGTAATGTTCGGTAATCCAGAAACAACAACTGGTGGCCGTGCTCTTAAGTTTTATTCATCTGTTCGTTTAGATGTTAGACGTGTTGAATCAATTAAGGTAGGCGACGCAGTCGTTGGAAATAGAACAAGAGTCAAGGTTGTAAAAAACAAAGTTGCTCCACCATTTAAGATGACTGAATTCGACATTATGTATGGTCAGGGTATTTCAAAAGCTGGCGATTTACTTGATTGCGCAGTTGAAGCTGGCCTAATTGAAAAGTCTGGTGCTTGGTATTCAATGGATGGCGATAGAATTGGTCAAGGTCGTGAAAACGTTAAGAATTACTTAAATGAACGACCAGAATTAATGAATAAGCTTGAAACTGAAATCAAGGCTAAATACATCGTTAAACGTGATGAAGATGCAGTAGAAGATGACGATGTTTACGAAATAGATGAAGACGGCGTTATCATTGATCTCTAAAATAAAAGAAATAGTAAACTTTTTCATGGCTAATATCGACTATTTGGTATTAGCCATTTTGTTATTTATATTTTTAATATTAGTAACGCGAAAAATATTATCGTTAATCAAATATAGGCATTATGCTAAGATCGAAAAACTAATAAATCGCTTCTCTCGGGAACCATTGAAATTTGAACAATTTGTGGCTACACTTTTTTCAGCTATGGGTTATAAAACAGAACTTACTAAAGGTAGTGGTGATGGTGGTAAAGATATAATCATGACTAAAGGCCGTCATAAATATGCTGTTGAGGTTAAGCTATATAAACAAGATCATAAGGTAGACAGGGAGCGTATTCAAAAACTTCATTCGGCAATGATAGATATTGATGCTGATAGGGGTATTTTTGTTACTACAAGTGATTTTACCGAGCCTGCTTATGATTACGCAGATAAATATTACATTACGACTATAAATGGCACAGAATTGTCAAAATTAATGAAAAAACTGCATTTTTAGTATATAATCATTGCGTTGAGATCGCTTCGCTTTGCTCGCGATGACGTCATTGCGAGGCCTGAAAGGCCGAAGCAATCTATTATAATTAGGAGGTACAAATGGGTATTTTAGGTTATTATGGATCAATGATTATTTTGATTCCGGCTATATTACTTACTTTTTATGCTCAAATGAGAGTAAAAACAGCATATAGCAAGTATTCACAAGTTAGAAACAGCGTTGGTGTTACAGGCGCTCAGGTAGCTGAATCTATTTTAGCCCGTAATGGCATGGCAAATATGCCTATAAATATGATTCAGGGCAATTTGACAGATAATTATAACCCAATGAATAAGACTTTAAACTTATCTGCTGGCGTTTATAATAGTCCTTCAATTGCAGCTATTGGTATCGCTGCCCATGAATGTGGACATGCAATTCAAGATTATACAGGCTATAAGCTTTTAAAATTCAGAAATACTATTGTTCCTGTAGTAAATTTGGGTTCAACTCTTGCTTGGCCAATGATCATTATTGGTTTGATTTTAGGTGCTACAGGGCTTCAGGAATTTGGAGTAATTCTGTTTGGTCTGGTTGTAGTATTCCATTTGGTTACATTACCAGTAGAAATTGATGCTTCAAAGAGAGGGATTGCACTTCTTCAGGATTACGGCTTTATTGCCAACGACACCGATAACCAAGGGGCTAAGGCGGTTCTTGGTGCCGCAGCTATGACATATGTTGCAGCTTTGGCTACAGCAATGGCAAACCTCTTAAGAATGTTGATTTTGACAAGAAATTCAAGACGTTAAAAAATGGGCAAAATGCCCATTTTTTATTGACATTAGAGCTTATCTTTGTTAATATTTTACTGTTGCCGCACTAAATGTGGTTCTTTTCAAATGCGTTTTTAGTAAGCGCATACCCATAAAGGCGAGCCCGTATTATATGGAGGTAAACAATTATGTACGCAGTAGTACAAACCGGCGGAAAGCAATATCGCGTATCCAAGGGTGACATCATCAACGTTGAAAAGTTAAACGTTGAAGCAGGTAGCAGAGTTGTTCTCGACGAAGTAATTGCACTTGGTGGAGAAAAGACAGTTGTTGGTAAGCCATTCGTAGAAGGCGCATCAATCGATTGCAGAGTTATCGAAAACGGTAAAGGTAAGAAAGTTATCATTTACAAGTATAAGGCAAAGAAAGACTACCGCAAGAAGCAGGGTCACAGACAGCCATATACACAGCTTGAAGTTCTCGATATCTTAACAGATGGTGCACAGCCAAAGGCTGAAGCTGCAAACAATGCTGCTGAAAAGAAAACACCTTCTCTCAAATCAATGAAGAAGGCAGAACTCATCGAATTCGCAAAAGCTAACAACATCGAAATCGATGAAAAAGCAACTAATGCTGAAATGATCGCTGCTATTGAAGCAGGATTAAAGTAATAAGGATCGGAGGTAAACCACATGGCAAGTAAAAAAGGTGTAGGTAGCTCTAAGAACGGTAGAGACAGTGAGTCTAAGCGCTTAGGAGTTAAAAGAGCCGACGGTCAGTTCGTAAGTGCAGGTACAATTATTGTTAGACAGAGAGGAACAAAGATTCATCCTGGTAACAATGTAGGTATTGGCGGAGACGACACACTTTTCGCAAAGCAAGACGGTGTTGTTAAGTTCGAAAGAAAAGACAAGACAAGAAAGCAAGTAAGTGTTTATACTGAAGCTTAGTTAATTTTAGGGGCTCAAATTTTTGAGCCCTTTTAATTTTTTTAGAATTATGACAAATACATTTGTAGATAAAGCAAAAATAAATATTAAATCTGGCAAAGGTGGAAACGGTTGTGTTTCTTTTAGAAGAGAAGCTAATATTCCACAAGGTGGTCCAGATGGCGGTAACGGTGGTAAAGGCGGAGACGTTATCCTTCAAGCCGACATTTCTCTTCGTACTCTGATGGATTTCAGATATAAAACAAAGTATGTTGCAGAGGATGGCGAAGATGGAAGAGGCCGTCAACAATTCGGAAAAGATGGTAGCAATTTAGTTATTAAAGTTCCTGTTGGTACAACTGTTCGTGATGCAAAGACAAACGAAGTAATGGCAGATTTAGTTGAGAATGGCCAAAAGTTTGTTGCTGCTCGCGGTGGTAAAGGCGGCAAAGGAAATGTTCTTTTTAAGAACTCAGTTCGTCAGGCTCCTAACTTTGCAGAAGCAGGTGGCTTTGCAAAAGAAAAAGAAATTGAACTTGAACTTAAGTTGATTGCCGATGTAGGGCTGCTTGGTTATCCTAATGTTGGTAAGAGTACATTACTTTCTGTTTCAACTTCTGCAAATCCAAAGATTGCAAATTATCATTTTACAACACTTACTCCAAAGCTTGGTGTTGTAAATATGTATGATTCATCATTTGTAATGGCTGATATTCCTGGTCTTATCGAAGGAGCATCACAAGGACAAGGCCTTGGTCTTGATTTCTTAAAGCA
>JAUNQK010000072.1 GCA_030536235.1 Bacillota bacterium | reverse complement strand
TTTGCAACTTCTGGTGAATATGGATAGTAATTGATTAAGCTTTCGTCAAAGTATTTTTTGAATGCCGGATAAATTGAAGAGCCAAGTCTTGAACCGTGGCCATCAGCTGTGATGTTTAAGATTGCATCAACATCGATTGCATAGCAAAGTGCCTGACGAACTTTTACATCGTCAAATGGAGCACGTGCGTTGTTAAGGTATAAAGCCTCAACAAGGTTCATTGTGCCTTCTAATACTTGATAATCTGCACCAAGGCCTGCAACTTGATCGAGTGTTAAGTGAGATGCGAAATCAATTGCACCTGCATTAAGTGCAGTAATCATAGCTGTTGCATCTTCGTAAATTTTGCAAGTTACTTTATCAAGCTTTGCCTTTTCGCCATAGTATTCTTCGAACTTTTCTAAGATTACGTTTTCTTGAACACTGCGGCTAACAAATTTAAATGGGCCTGTGCCTACCGGTGCTGTAAGCTGATCTTGATAATCGCAAGGTACAATATAGATAAGTGAGAGATATGCTAAGATATCACTCATTTGCTGCTGCAATCTAATTTCTACTTGTCCTTTTCCGTTTACAACGATTGTTGCGTTGTTAAAGAAATTTGGAAGACTTGAGTCGAGTGTTGTTTCTTTGCAAGTTGCAAATGAATATTCGAGGTCTTCGTTAGTTAAAGTTTTTCCGTTATGAAAAACTACATTGTCGTTAAGTGAGAAGATATAGTTTAAACCATCTTCTGAAACTTCATAGCCTGTTGCAATTGCCGGAACATATTCGCCAGCTGAGTTTGGCTTGTATAATCCTTCATATACATTAGTAAGGATTTCTCTTGTGCCTGCAGAGCTCATCTGATATGGATCGAGACTGTCTCCTAAATCTTGTGAAAGACCAACAACGATTTCATTTTTGTGCTCTACATCTGCACCACTGTTTCCGCAAGCAGCTAAACTAAAAATCATAGCAAATGCAAGAATCAGTGAAAGTAATTTTTTCATCATTTTCTCCTAAATAAATTTTTCGTGATGAGAAATAACTACCTGGGACTTTGTTAAAAATTCGACTATCCCATACACTATTGATTGTATTGTAAAACGCCTTAAATTACAAGTAAAAACCGAGTTTTTGCAAACTCGGTTTAATACTAATTTAGAATGGAATATCGTCGTCTGTAAGCTGGGTAAAGCCCTCTGGGGCTTCAACTTTCGGAGCTTCTTGCTCTTTGCCATCTTCAGTCTTTTTCCATTGAAGGAATTGCACTCTATTTGCAATTACATTATCTTTGTACCTAACATGGCCATCTTTTTCATATCGATCTGTTCTAAGAACCCCATCGACGCAAACAAGATTTCCTTTTTCTACGTACTTTTTCATGTTTTCGGCCGTTTTACCAAAGGCTACAACCATTGGAAAATCAGCGCCTAAGTCTTCGCCGTCTTTGCCGCGCCCCCTATCGACAGCAACTGCGAATCTGCAATAAGCATTCTTTGTTTTAGCGCCATATAAGACTTCTGGGTCTTGGGTAAGGCGCCCAATTAAATGTACTGAATTCATATAATACCTCCTTTTAGTTGGAAATATTATACATTTTATTACATTTTATGTCAACCATTTTTTGACAGTTCTTGTTAGATTGCTTCGTCGCTTTGCTCCTCGCAATGACAGTCATCGCGAGCGCAGCGAAGCGATCTAACTTGATTTTTATTTATATTTTGCTTGTTCTTTCTTAGAAAGGTTCATCAATGTCTGGAACAGCTCGCGGCCGTAAATTCCGCAGCGCTCTTCTGCGCGCTTCATTACTTCTTCTTCGCGGGCCAAATCTTGAGTTGGCAGCCCTTCTTTAGTTTTTATTTTTGCAATTTCTGCGCTAAGCTTTTGTCTCTCATTAAAGAGCTGTGCAATCTTAACGTCGATTTCGTCAATTTTATTTCTTGCTTCTAATAAATTCATTTGCCAACCTCAGAAACTAATTTCTTAAAGTTTGCCGGAGTAAGACTTTGCGCGCCGTCTGAGAGGGCGTGGTCGGGGTCGTTATGAACTTCAATCATAAGGCCATCACTCCCCGCAGCCATTGCTGCTTTAGAAAGAGGGATTACATATTCCCAGTTTCCTGCTGCATGGCAAGGGTCAACAATAATATCTAAATTTGATTTTGATTTAACTACAGGAACTGCAGAAAGATCCAATGTAAATCTTGTGCTATCTTCAAAAGTGCGAATTCCGCGCTCGCACAAAATTACATTTTTGTTTCCGCCACTTGTAATATATTCTGCTGCGAAAAGCCATTCCGAAATTGTGTTTGCAAAACCGCGTTTTAAAATTACAGGCTTGTCTTGCTTTCCTAAAACTTTTAAGAGCTCGAAGTTTTGCATGTTGCGAGAACCAACCTGCAAGATGTCTACATCTTTAAAAAGTGGAAGTTCGCTTGCATCTGTAATTTCTGATGCGCATTTTAATCCATTTGCTTTTGCTGCAGCAACTAAATATTTTAAACCTTCTTCGCCTAAACCCTGGAAAGTATAAGGTGAAGTTCTTGGTTTAAATGCGCCGCCGCGAAGCACGTTTGCGCCAGAGTTTGCTACTTCTTTTGCAATTTCATTAATTTGCTTTTCTGATTCAATGGCACAAGGGCCAGCAATTAAATACTTCATTTAGAACACCAATTGATCGCTTGCATATTTTAAACCTGTTGCACCAACAGCTTCTTTTGCAGCGTTTGAAATGTGATAAGCAATTGTAGATGCTTCGAGTTTTACGCCAAATTTTTCTTCGGCTTCTGCTTCGATGCAGTACATACCTTCTTTTAACATGTTCCAGAAAAACTGATAGTCGTTTCTGTTTCCGGCTTTAAAAGCCTCTGCTAATAAATTTACACATTCATCAAACATTTCTGTTGATACATCGCGGTTTCTAATATTAATGGCATCAAATAAATCATTTGCGATTTCTTCTTTGCCTGCATTTTTTGTTGCAAGATTAATAACGCCAACAATTATTTTTTCTGTTAGCTCGTCTGCTGTGTGTGCTTTTTTATCTGCTAAACCCATAAGAAGCTTTCTTGCCGATTGGGTAGCATGCATTTTATGATCGAAAAATCTGTTATTCATTTTATACGTTGTAATACATTTTGGCACCAAGCCATGTGCCATCCATAAAGAAATTAAGACATGATTTTGATACGCAATCTGCCCCGAGTATGCTTACGCCTTTTTCGCAAATCTGGGCTGCGATTGTTGCTGCCATTGCAATTCTATGGTCGCCCTTTGGGTCTACGGTTCCGCCAACGAGGCTTCCCGTGCCGTAAATTGTAATTGTATCTTCTGCAGTTTCGATGCTTCCGCCAAGAGAAGAAATTAAGTTAATCGTATTTTCAATGCGATCTGTTTCTTTATATCTTAAGCGTTTGCAACCTGTAAGAACTGTATCGCCCTTATAGCTGCAAGCAGCAACTGCTAAAATTGGAGCAATATCTGGAGTTTGGCTAATATCAATTTCGCTTCCAAGCTTTTGCAAATCTTCTACAATTGCTCTATCTGGCTGAAGGCTTTCTGGGTTTAAGCCTTCCATTTGAACATCAGAGCCAAACAGGTTTGCTACCATATAATTTGCGGCAATAGACCAATCAAGCTCGCACTTGATTCCGCTTCCAAGTGAAGGCGGGTTTTGGCCTTTCTTAAATTTATGCTTATAGTTTGGGTTAAAGTATTCGTAAGCCTTTTTTGCCGGAGCCGGTAATATTGGCTTTTGGCCACCTTTGATTTGCCAGTTTCCGTATTCACCATCGATTTCGATTTGGAAATCTTTAAGGCACTGAAGGGTTATATCAATATAGCCTTTGCTTTCGATTTCAGTTGTAATCTTAAGTGTCGAATCACCGTCAAGAAGTGGAAGGGCTAATAATAATCCCGAAACATACTGAGATGTAATATCGCACGAAACTTCGTATGCGCCCGGCTGAAGTTTGCCAGAAACCGTAACAGGAAGGCTGTCACCTTCAACTGTCATACCGTGAGCTTTTAAGATATCAAGCATCTCTTTGATTGGACGCTTGCTAAGCTGCTCGCTGCCTTCGAAGCAAAACTTTTTTCCGATGACTCCGGAAACAGGAAGAAGCATGCGAAGCGTTGCAGCAGACGAGCCGCAATTGCATGTTCTAACTTCTGGTTCTTTGCCATCTTGATAGGTTCTGATAAGTGCATAGGTTGCATCTAAAGTTGTCTTGGTGTCATCGCAGTCGTCAGAACCATTGATTCTTCCGGCGCCTCCTAATGTGCCTAAGATAATTTTTCTATGCATCTCAGATTTGCTTACCGGAAGCGTTACTTTCCCCCAGTACTTTCCTGGCTCAATTCTTACATCCATAACTTAACCTTTCACTAAATATTCAATAGCTTGTTTATAACCATCGATGCCAAAGCCTGCGACCACCTTTTCGCATGCCATGCCAACGTAATCGATGTGTCTAAATTCTTCTCTTGTTTTTGGATCTGTAATATGAACTTCTACAGCTTTTATCTTAACTGCTTTAAGTGCATCTAAAATTGCAATGCTTGTGTGTGAATATGCTGCTGCATTAATTACGATTGCATCAACGTTATCTTTTGCTGCTTGCTGAATCACATCAACAATTGCACCTTCGTGATTACTTTGGAAGGTGATGCAAATTGCGCCAAGATCCCTGCAAGTGTTTTCGCAAAGAACTAAAAGATCGCGGTAGCTTTGTTTTCCGTAAAGCTCTGGTTCGCGCTCTCCAAGCAGATTAATATTTGGGCCGTTAATTACTAATATTTTCATTTATTTAATACCAA
>JAUNQK010000071.1 GCA_030536235.1 Bacillota bacterium | reverse complement strand
TCTAAATGCGTAATACCTTAGATGTATCCAAACTTGACTTAAAAGAATCCATTGTAAACATCAGAAGAGTTACAAAGGTAGTTAAGGGTGGTAAGAATTCCAGATTCAGCGTTACTGTAGTTGTCGGCGATGGCAATGGTCACGTTGGTCTTGGTCTTGGAAAATCCATGGAAATTCCAGAAGCAGTAAGAAAGGCAAGCGATGACGCAAAGAAGAGCCTCATTACAGTACCTATGCTCGGAACAACAGTTCCACATAGAAATCTCGGAGTTTTCGGTGCAGGTAAAGTTTTACTTATGCCTGCTGCTCCTGGTACAGGAGTTATTGCCGGTGGTGCTGCACGTACAGTGCTCGAATTTGCCGGAATCAAAGATATCAGAGCTAAGTCACTCGGCAGCAGCAATGCTGGCAATGTAGCTTATGCAACACTCGAAGGTCTCAAGACTATGAAGACACTTAAGCAAGTATCTGAAGCACGTGGTCTTGATAAGAAAGAAATCTTAGGATAGGAGGAAGAATCATGGCAAAGATTAAAGTAGAATTAGTCAAGAGCACAATCGGTTCATCTCCTTATCAGAAGAAGGTTGTAGAAGCTCTCGGACTTAACAAGCTTCATACAGTTGTAGAATTAGAAGATACACCTCAGACCCGTGGCGCAATCGCAAAGGTTTGCCATCTTCTTAAAGTAGAATAATCAGGAGGTATATATAATATGAAACTTCATGAATTAAAAAAGCCTGCTGGTTCAACTTTCACAGCAAAGAGAAAAGGTCAAGGTAGAGCAACTGGTAATGGTTGCACAGCTGGCAGAGGTATGAATGGTCAGAACGCAAGATCAGGCGGCGGTGTTCGTCTTGGTTTTGAAGGTGGTCAGATGCCTCTTTACAGAAGAAACCCAAAGAGAGGTTTCACAAACCATTGGAGAACAGAATTTGTTGGCGTTAACGTTGGCGCACTCAACATTTTCGAAGATGGTGCTACAGTTACTATCGATATGATTTGCGACGCAGGTCTTGCAAAAGGCAAGGGCGACGGAATCAAAATCTTAGGCGGTGGCGAACTCACAAAGAAACTTACTATTCAGGCATCCAAGTTCAGCAAGTCTGCTCTTGAAAAGATCGAGGCTGCTGGCGGAAAGGCAGAGGTATTTTAATGGGTATGATTCAGACGGTTGTTCAGGCCTGGAAAATTCCTGAAATGAGAAAGAAAATGATTTTCACAATCATCGTTCTTATCATCTTCAGAATTGGTTCAAACATCCCAGTACCATACATCAACAGAGAATTACTTACTTCAATGTTCGATGCAAATACCGCTGGATTATTTGGACTTTTCGACCTGTTCAGTGGTGGGTCTTTCAGCAACTTCACAATTTTTGCTTTAAGTATCACACCATACATCACATCGTCAATTATCCTTCAGCTTTTAACTATTGCGATTCCTGCTCTTGAAGCACTCGCAAAAGAAGGAGAAGAAGGAAGAAGAAAGATTGCTGCTTTAACAAGATATATCACAGTTGCACTTGCAATCATTCAGTCAATTGGTTACACATTTGGCTTATTCAGAAATGTACTTACAACTGACGAAGTATTCGTAAAGATCGTAATCGTTCTTATTCTTATCGCTGGTACTACATTCCTTATGTGGCTCGGCGAAAAGATCGACGAAAAGGGCGTTGGCAACGGTATCTCATTACTTATCTTTGCAGGTATCGTATCAAGAGTTCCAACCTCATTTAGAAAAACTATCACAGGTGCAATCGCAGGCACATATAGCTGGATTTCAATCATTCTCTTCTGCGTATTTGCTATTCTCGTAACAGCAGGCATCGTTCTTGTTCAGGAAGGTACAAGAAAGATTCCAGTACAGTATGCAAAGAGAGTTGTTGGCCGCAAGATGTACGGTGGTCAGTCTACAAATATTCCTATTAAGGTTAACCAGGCTGGCGTTATTCCTGTAATCTTCGCAGTATCACTGCTTCAGCTTCCTGCAACAATTGCTTACATGGCACCTAATGGTGGCTTTGCAAAATTCGTACAGAAGTATTTATCAACAGCAGGTAACCCTGGTTTTTGGATTTACTTCGTACTCGATATGCTTTTGATCTTTGGATTTACATATTTCTACGGATCAATCAGTTTCAACCCACAGGAAATTGCTGAAAACATGAAGAACAACGGCGGATTCATTCCTGGTATCAGACCAGGTAGAAACACTGCCGAATATATTCATAAGACAGCACTTAGACTTGATCTTGTTTCCGCATTATTCCTTGCAATCGTTGCAGCTATTCCAACACTGCTTCAGCATTGGACAGCACTTGCAATCGGTTTCGGTGGAACATCCTTAATCATTGCAGTTGGTGTAGCACTCGATACAGTTCGTGCATTAGAAACACAGATGCAGATGAGAAACTATCAGGGTTTCTTAAAGTAGGGAGATAAAAATGAAGAGAGTAGTATTATTAGGGCCTCCAGGTGCTGGTAAAGGTACACAAGCAACTGGAATCGCAGAAAAGTTTAACATTCTTCATATTTCAACAGGTGACATTTTCCGTGCAAACGTAAAGCAAGGGACACCTCTTGGGCTTAAGGCTAAGGAATATATGGATAAGGGAGCATTAGTTCCTGACGAACTCACATGCGATTTGGTAGAAGACAGAATCATGCAAGACGACTGCAAAAACGGTTATCTTCTTGATGGCTTCCCAAGAACAGTTTTCCAAGCAGAACATTTTGATAAGTTCTTAGCTAGCAAGGGACAACAGCTTGACGATGTTATCGACATCGAGGTTCCGGATAGTGTTCTTATTCCTCGCGCAGCAGGAAGAAGAGTTTGCAAGCAGTGCGGTAAACCATACCATGTAGAATTCAATCCTACAAAGGTTGAAGGCGTATGCGATGCATGCGGCGGTGAAGTTTATCAGCGTGCAGACGATGCTGAAGAAACAGTTCGCAATAGACTTAAAGTTTATGCAGAACAGACAGCTCCACTTACAGGATACTACAAGAATTCCGGAATTCTGAAAGCCGTAAACGGCGATCAGACTATGGACAAAGTATTTGCAGACATCTGCAAAGCTTTGGGAGAGTAATACATGATCATTATTAAATCTGATGAGGAAATCGAGCTTATGAGACAAGCAGCAGTTCCGACAAAGGAAATGCTTGAAAATTTGTCTTCAATAATTAAGCCAGGAATGTCCACAAAAGATGTTGATGATTATGTTGAGGAATACATCCTCAAATCAGGTATGAAGCCAGCATTTAAAGGCTATAGCGGTTATCCTGCTTGTGCCTGTGTGTCGGTTAACGAAGAAGTAGTTCACGGTATCCCTTCCAAAAAGAGAATCTTGATGGAAGGCGATATCGTAAGCGTAGATCTCGGAACGATATACAAAGGATTTTATTCCGATGCGGCGAGAACATATCCGGTGGGCAAGATTAGCGAAAAACATCAGAAGCTTATCGAGACAGCAGAGAAGAGTTTCTTTGCCGGAATCTTCTTCGCGCGTAAGGGCAATCGCCTTGGCGATATCTCACACGCGATTCAAGAGTGCGTCGAAGCTGAAGGTTTTTCAGTTATCAGAGATTATGTTGGGCACGGTGTTGGTAGAAACATGCACGAAGACCCAATGATCCCAAATTACGGCAAAGCAAATCACGGGCCGCAGCTTGTGCCAGGAATGGTACTTGCAATCGAACCGATGATTGCCACTGGCGCTTACAATGTAAAGGTAATGCCAGATGGTTGGACTGCTGTCACAAAAGATGGCGGCTTTGCAGCTCACTATGAAAACACAATCGTCATTACAGATGGCGATCCAATTTTGCTCACAAAGTAAAGGAGAGTTATTCACTACATGGCTAAAAAAGATAGCATAGAAGTAATGGGTACAGTACTTGAAGCACTGCCAAATGCAATGTTTAAAGTAAAACTTGAAAATGATTTCGTTGTTATGGCAACAATATCTGGTAAGATGAGGATGAATTTTATCCGCATACTTCCAGGCGATAAGGTAAAGTTGGAGCTCAGTCCATATGACCTGAGCCGTGGAAGAATTACATGGAGGGATAAATAGAATGAAAGTAAGAGCATCAGTAAAACCTATCTGCGAAAAGTGCAAGGTAATTAAGCGTCGCGGTAAGGTTATGGTAATTTGCGAAAACCCTAAGCATAAACAGGTTCAGGGTTAATAAGTTATCTGTCTTCCGGCGGCTCGGCCTACGAGATTTTCTCGGGGAGGTAAGAGCTTATACGGAAGGTTAAATTATAATTATTTTATAGTTGCAGTATAGGAGGTAAACTATATGGCTCGTTTAGCCGGCGTCGATCTGCCTAATAACAAAAGAGTAGAGATCGGCCTCACCTATATCTACGGCATTGGTCTTAAGTCATCTCAGGCTATTCTTGCTAAAGCAGGAGTAAACCCAGATACAAGAGTTAAGGACCTTTCCGAAGATGAATTAGGTGCAATCAGAAAGATCCTCGACAATGAATACATGGTTGAGGGTGACCTTAGAAGAGAAGTTTCTCTGAACATTAAGCGACTCATGGAAATTGGTTGCTACAGAGGAATTCGTCACAGAAGAAATCTGCCAGTTCGTGGTCAGAACACAAAGAACAATTCTAGAACTCGTAAGGGTCCTAAGAAGACTGTTGGCAGAGCTCACAAGAAAGATTAATAGGAGGGAGTACAATGGCACAAGCTAAGAAAACCGTTCGCCATAAGAAGGTTGAACGTAAGAACATTGAAAGCGGCCAGGCTCACATCCAGGCATCTTTCAATAACACAATCGTAACAATCACCGATGCACAGGGCAACGCTCTGTCATGGTGCTCATCTGGTTCACTTGGTTTCAAGG
>JAUNQK010000070.1 GCA_030536235.1 Bacillota bacterium | reverse complement strand
GCACGTTCTTGGATATTGTTAAGAGCATATGGTGTGGATACGCCAGCTTCTTGAGCGATAATTGCGCCAAAGGTTCTCTGCGGAATTTCGCCTTTATATTCTTCATAGCCAACAAATCTTTGAACCATAGTTCCTTCACCATGTGTCTGGTTAATGAACTGTGATCTATATCCAAGTAATCCACGAGTTGGAACTGTATAAACAAGTTTGCTTCTTCCATTCTTGCCATCCATAGAAACCATTGTGCCCTTACGGAGGTTAAGTTCTGAAATAACGCCACCACTATATTCATCCGGAACTTCGATAACTACTTCTTCCATAGGTTCGAGTTTTCTCCCATCTTCGCCACGTTTGAAAATAACTTCTGGCTTTGATACTGCGAGCTCGAAACCTTCACGTCTCATATTTTCGATTAAGATAGAAAGGTGAAGTTCTCCTCTGCCCGAAACCTTGAAGCAATCTGTGCTGTCTGTATCTTCAACGATAAGACCAACATTAACCTCGAGCTCTTTTTGAAGTCTTTCTCTAATATGTCTTGATGTAACGTACTTACCTTCTTTACCTGCGAATGGTGATGAGTTAACCATGAAGTTCATTGAAAGTGTAGGTTCGTCAATCTTGATTTCGTCCATTGGAAGAATATTATCTTCTGCGCAGATAGTATCTCCGATTGTAATTTCAGGAAGGCCTGAAACAACAACGATATCTCCAGAGCCAGCTTCTTTAACAGCGACTCTTTTTAAACCTTGATAGATAAATACCTGATTAATCTTTCCAAGCTTATATGACCCATCTGGTTTTGCAACTGCAACAGTTTGCCCTTCTTTGATTGTACCTGATGAAATTCTACCAACACCAAGGCGGCCGATATAATCATCGTATGCAAGAGTTGAAACTTGGAACTGAAGAGGTTCATTATCTTTATCAGGGTATCCGCCAACCATATCAATAATAGTTTCAAAGAGCGGAGTAATTGAAAGACCATTCTGGCCTGCAGCAGCTTTACGAACTTTGCCGTCGCCACTTTCAATTTGAATACCTTGGCACTCTTCTGGGTTTCTAACAACGATGCCTTGTCTTGCAATACCATAAAGAATTGGGAAGTCGAGCTGTGTATCGTTTGCTTCAAGATCCATAAAGAGTTCGTATACTTCGTCAACTACTTCTGAAACTCTGGCATCTCTCTTATCAAGCTTGTTAATAAGAAGAATTGGGTTTAAACCTTGTTCGAGAGATTTCTTAAGAACGAATCTTGTTTGTGGCATAGGCCCTTCAGAACTATCTACAAGCAAAATTACTGTATCGACAGTTTTAATAATACGTTCAACCTCTGAACTAAAATCTGCGTGGCCCGGAGTATCTACAATATTAATTTTGTAGCCATCGTGCATAACACAGCAGTTTTTAGAATATATTGTAATACCACGTTCTCTTTCAAGATCGTTGCTATCCATCGTTTGTGCAACCATCTCTTCGTTTTCTCTGAATACGCCAGACTGTGCGAGGAAGGCATCAACTAATGTAGACTTTCCTGCATCAACGTGGGCAATTACTGCGATATTAATAATCTTCTTTTTATCCATAAATTTTTACCTCTAAAACCCTAATATTATATCAAAAAATATGCTAAAATAACCGTATGATTAGAACTTTTTTATGGTTTTTAACAATAGTCTTAGCACTAATTACAAGTATCCCGTTTTGGCTTATCGAGCTAATTATTCCTAACAAAAAGGTTTTGCCAGAATTCCTGCTAAATTTTTGGATTCCTATAATTTTAGCAGTTGCCGGAGTCAAAGTAGAAAGAACCGGCGAAGAAAACCTTCAAAACGGCCCTGCCCTTTATGTTGGCAATCATCAAGGTCTATTTGATATGGTTGTCACCTTAATCTATTTAGGTGGCACCAAAGGTTACTTAGCAAAGATCGAAACAAGCAAAATTCCTATGCTTTCAACTTGGATGAAGCAGCTTAATTGCGTTTTCATTGATAGAGGAAACCCAAGAAAAGCACTTCAGGCCATTAATGAATGTGCCGATAATTTGAAGGCCGGAAACAGCATGATAATCTTCCCTGAAGGTACCAGAAGCCGCAATCACGAGATGAACGAATTTAAGCCTGGCGCTTTTAAATGCGCTATTAAGGCTGGGGTTCCTATTGTTCCATTTGTACTTGATGGAAGTTACAAAGCTTGGGAAGAAAATCACAAGATTACACCAACAACAATTACACTTAAAATTTTAAAACCAATAGATACAGCCAATATGGAAAAAACTAAAGATATATCAGCTGTTGTAGAAGAAGAAATTAAAAAAGCTCTTGGGTAAATACCCAAGAGTTTTTATTTTACCTTAGTTCTTTTTAATCTTTAATGTTCCGTCGAAATCGCTTCCCGGGCAAATATCGAGGTTTGTTGTGATAGCATCACCTTTAAATCTGCCGCTTAATTCAAACTTAAACATTTCTGTGCATTCGATCTTGCCTTCAGCCTTACCTGCTAAATCAAGCTTTGCGCACTTAAGTGTTCCATTAAATGAGCCGCATTCTTCAATAACAACAAGATTTGTGCTGTTAATTTCGCCTTCGTATACTCCGCTAATTTTAATTGGCTTATCTGTAGTAACAGAACCGTTAAACTTAGTCTTTGGCCCAATGACTGTTTCAATAACATCAGAAGTGATGCTTACGCCTTCATTAATTGCCATAACAACCTCCTATAAAAATACGCCTTAAACGTTTATCTACAACTGTGGTGCAGGTAACAGGAGTCGAACCTGCATGAACGTAAATTCACACGGACCTGAACCGTGCGCGTCTGCCAATTCCGCCATACCTGCACAGCAACATTAATTATATATTAAAGGGGCTTGCAAATGCAAGCCCCTAATTTAACAATTATTGGAAAACTAGTATTTTTATTCGAGCTCTCGAATTGCATTTTCCGGATGCATAAAGATGCGGCCAACAATCATGAATGCTAAGAAGAAGCAAACATAACCAAGGCAAGCCATTCCGCCCCAACCAAGGTAGCAGCAAACTACCATGAAGATGCAGCATGCAATTCCAAGGATTGGCATAACAATACGTTTAAATACGCCTAATTCTTTGCACTTAATCATAATAGCAATGAACATTGGGATGTACATTAAGTAAAGATTTACGATGCAAACTTCATCAGGTTCGAATGCGAAGAATCTAAGCTGGTGAGTTGTTCCCATAAAGTCTTGACCATTCCAGTACATAACTACGTCCCATGCATACCAGAAACCTGCAAAGATCATTCCGAATAATGCGGACTTAATTGGGAAGTCGTTCTGCTTATCGATGTCAGCGAACCATGATGCCATTGGGCCCATGCCACGAGAAGCGATAGAGTACTGGCTTCTGCAGTTTGCCATGATAAGACCATTCATTGTGCCAAGACAAGAAATTACAATACAAATTTCAAAGATCTTAGAAATAACAGGGCCAAAGATTGGACGTGCAGCAATACCTGTGAGTGACTGTCCAAGAGGCCATGTTGAAAGAATTGTGCTTACACTTCCAACTGAGCTCATTGAGAAAATGTAGAGTACATAAATTGCAACTACGAATAATGAGCCACCAATAAGTGCCTTTGGCAGAGTTTTTTGTGGGTCTTTAAGTTCTGAGTTAATCGATGTTGCAAGAATCCATCCTTCGAATGAGAATGCGAAGCCAACAACAGCAGCGAAGAATCCGCCTTCAACAGGAACATATTCTGCAGTATTAACAAAATCTAAAACAGCTGCAGAAGAGCCATTAGAAAGA
Organism: Bacillota bacterium; assembly: GCA_030536235.1. Lineage (GTDB taxonomy): Bacteria > Bacillota > Clostridia > Peptostreptococcales > Anaerovoracaceae > UBA1764. The sequence continues at coordinate 1,081 of JAUNQK010000070.1, read as the reverse complement.
CCAATGATTGTTCCAACTACACCAACAAGTACAAGTGGAATAAGCTTAATAACTGTCATAGAAACCTGAAGCTTACCTGCAAGCTTTGGAGAAAGTGCGTTAAGAGCAAATCCCATGATTAAAAAGCCGCCGCCAACGCCGAATGCTTCTGCGGAGAAGCAGCCATTTGCTAAATCAATTGTACGAATTCCTGCAGCCTGGCAAAACATAAGGCCAGAGAAGAATGCTAAAATTGCAGCAAGTGATGGTGTATAAATAGTTGTCATAAACCATCCCATGTAATAAGCATATTTAGAACCAAGTGCTACTTCTGCGTAGTCTACAAGGCCGTTAACTTTGTTATACTTTTGGCTGAGGATTGCAAATACCAGTGAGCAGATAATGCAAACAACGCCGCAAAGCAAAATGGCAAGAATGCCAAGTTTAAGATTTCCGCCTGTTTTAGCAAGAAGCTTTCCGCCCTTGATGAAAACGCCGGAGCCAATTACGATTCCGACTACCATCGCAATAGCGGTTGCAAGGCCGTATCGTTTTTCCATTACATGTTCGTTTTCCATAATAAATACCTTTCTAAAACTAAAAATATACATAATATTTTAGCACTATACTGTATTAAAGTAAATAAAAGTTCTACAGAAAATAGTCAAAATAGCCTTAATTTTATGGTATAATAGCCATGTTATATATATTAGTTAACGAAAGGATTAACAAAAAATGGCAGAAGATCAAGTAAAAGAAGAAATTTTTGAAGAAGACGAACCTGAATATCTTACTCTCGAATTCGATAATGGCGATATCTTAGAATGTGAAATCTTAGGAATATATCCTTTCAACGGAAAAGAATACATGGCCCTTCTTCCTGATGATGGTACAGACGATGTACTTCTTTATGAATATAAAGAAATTAGTGAAGAAGAATTCGATATTACAGATATTGAAGACGATGCTGAATACGAAGCAGCTGCTGCTGAATTCGATAGACTCGTTGCAGAAGATTAATTCAAAAAATACAAAACCCCTTGGCTGTTATGCGCGGGTGGATACCACCCATCTGCAGCAGTTCACAGATCTTGGCTCTGCG
>JAUNQK010000069.1 GCA_030536235.1 Bacillota bacterium | reverse complement strand
AGTTACTGCTGATATAGTCCCGAAGCTTTTTGACTAATGCTTGAGCTTCTGCTCCCGCAGGATCCCGATCTAAAATCTTTCCGAATTCAGTAAATATCTGCATGAGCCCTTCGCCCATTTCTTTTTCCTCTCTGTCTGTTCGGTCCTTTGCTTTCTCTTCGTACTCTTTATATGCGGCGGTATCGCCCCACTGCTCTTTTGCGCGTTTTGAATACTCTTCTAGTTTAGATTTATCAAAAGCTTTGAAGTCCATTTTTGATTCCTCCTTTTTCTGCATTTCTTTTGCGTGCTGAATTAAATTATCCAAATGCTCCCGTCTAAGCGAAAGCAATTCGATTTGATTTTCCAATGCACGCGCGGTATCAAAATCAGGGTTATCGATGATCTTTTTTATCTCTTTCAAAGGAAATTCCAATTCCCTAAAAAGCATTATTTGCTGCAGGCGCTTAAGATTTTCGTCGTCATAAAGCCTATAGCCTGTATCAAGAACGCTCGCAGGATGAAGCAATCCGATTTCATCATAATAGTGCAGGGTGCGCACGCTTATCCCTGTTAATTTACTTACTTCGTTTACTGTCATCATCATTTTAACCTCCCAGACATATATATTAGACTATGACGTAACGTTAGAGTCAAGATGTTTTGCATAAAAAAGAAACCACCCAAATGGATGGTTTCTTCTGTTGCTTTGTTTCTGAAAGAAATTAACGCTTTGAGAACCAAGTTACAAAATCACACACATTTCTTGAAGCTTGATATTTCAAGGCTTATCCTAATTTTAAGTTTAACCGGCTTTTTACAAAATGTGTGGAAATGTGTGATTAACAATCCTTCCCTTTATGGTCAGTTGCTAAATAGTTTTTGCACCCTTCCTTCCATTTTTCAGTATCAACTGTTTTAAAAATAGACACTAAATCCAAATCAAAGAATTTAATTGAGTTAACATATTCTAAAGCAATATCGTAGCTATTTTCAATCGTTATTTTTTCTTGAATAAAATCGCAAAATTCCTTATACACATACGGAACTGCTGATCCTATGTCATCAAATGTAAATGGACTCATACTGCTTAAAAACTGCCCCAATAAATCCGATGGATTATCGTCATAGTATAAATCTATTGCATAAAAAATCATGGTAAACAATTCAAATTTATTCATATAGTTTGTCACCTCACCTCAAAGGATTATATTTCAATCCAGTGTCTTCATCCCAACTACGTGGTTGCTGATTTCTTCCACCATCCCAAATTGTTTGATTTCGATGTTCCACCCAGTCCTGCGTTCCGTCGGAATTTACTCTAGCATTCCATTCATTACCCCATTTATCTTTACCTACATGGTAGTGTTCATCATTAGCAAGATCTGTAAGCATTTTTCTGTTTTCTGGAGTATCTGGCAAGTGCCCATCACGTTCATTAAACAAATGCTTTGTTTGGACATCATTCGCAGGCAACTTAACTTTGCCCTTTAACTCATCAGGAATGTTATCAGGGTTATCTCCATATGTTCCTTTGTACAAATCACTTTGTCCTGCACCCATTAATCGTTCCTCACTATGCTTGTCCAGTCTTCGTATTCAACAAACTGGGTTTCAGGGTACTTTTCTTTTATCTCTTCCGGCATCTTGCTATACACCAATACAATTTCAGGTTCTAACGTTTCCATCATTGCATCCATGCCGGCTTCAAAGAAATATCTATTGACTTTATTCTTAAGCTGTCCGTATGAGCCGACAGAAACAATACTATGCCTTTCAACGCCGGCAAAGGCAATTCGTTCAGGCAAAAACTTTCTTGTATATGTTCTTTCATCTCCCCAACGGACACACGGAATAACATATACGCCGTGCTTTTGCATGCAATAACCGATGGCTCTGTTTCTATATATTCATCCGGATGCGAAAGAAGATCGCTAAACTCTGTATCATTTTCATATTCACAAACAGCAAATGTCTTCTTATCAGCTTTTGCCATCTTGCTGAATGGTACAAGCTTGTCAGGAATAATAAACTTCTTAGGTTTCTTGATGATAGGGATTTCAAAGATGCCATCAAACTCTGCACCTTTTACAAGCTCTGGATTGCAACCATCAGAAAGCAAAGCTACATTTCTTACAGCACTATCAACTACACTTTTCTTCTTTCTTGTTTTTCTCTTTGTTGCCATATATCCTACCTTCCAGCTCTTTATTGCCCATTTTTCGAGATTATTGCCGAAGAATATACCCTTTCACATGGCTAAGTATACCCTTATCATATACTAGTTTATTATCTCCCAATAGCCAGTTTTATTTGAACCATTCCTCTTTAAATAACCATTCTCTTTAAGATACTTAAGATTGTTATCTATTGCAGTTTCGCTTATATTTATTGCTTTAGATAATTGTACAGTTGTAATGTTTGGATTGTTCCTGATCTCTTGCAAAATAAGCTGTCTATTGTTTGTCAGTCCTTTATCCTTTATATTCCCAAATTTATTACCAAAATTATTCCCAACAACATTGATCCAATTGAATGGTATTTTCACGACAATTGCATTCTCCCTGAACTCGATTGCTTCTTTCCCATATGTATCTATGATTTTAGGGATGCCTCTTCCTGATTTTTCACTGATATGCAATTGTAAAAAGATATCTGAAAGCTTATCGTTTACTGGAATTGATTCCCCAAGGTAGAAGCCCTCTAATGTCTGTGTTGGTGGCAGAGTTCCTCTTGATAGAATTTCGATTCGATCTGAAAAGACACTAATCATTGGTTCGTTGCCATCCACCCATTTATTATGCAGCACGGCATTAATAATAGCTTCGTTAAATGCCTTACTTTCAAAAAGAGATACTTCCTTTCGCTCTACTATGCGATTCCTTTCATCTGCCTGCAGAATATTAAGCACGTCTCCATATCGAAGCAACTCGTCCAATGAGTATAATATGCAGTCAAAACCGAACTCTCTTACGGAAAATAAATTTGAAGCTTTTGTTTTGCCATCAAAGATAGAAACTCTAAGTGGCAATTGAGAATTATCAGAGAGTAGTTGCGCCTGAATATTATATCTTCCATCCTCTGTAAGAAGACCGAGATTTTTTTTGAAGGTTTCTTCTTTTAAAATAATCCCTCTTGATCCGTAATAGCCAAAAAGTTTATGGAAACTCAAATCCTGATACTTGGACGGAGTATTTTCTATTGTAGGGAAGCCTTCGCGTAAAACCTGAAACAGAAAAATCTCTCTTTCAGGATATTTTGATAGCTTTTCTTTGCTGGATCCAACACGGATAAAACGTTGTCCGTTCCAGTCTACAGGAATAGATTTGGCAGCACTTATCGTCAAAATAACGACTCGTTTATCATCATAGGCTAATTCATCAAAATCTAATTTTACGTTATTTGATAATTGTCTTTCCAAATAATGCTTTAATGGTTCGCCGTGACTTGCATTTCTATCATAATTGAAAGTGGTTCCAACTATTTCATGCGTTTTATCGTTTATGCCCCAAACAAAATAAGCTTTGTTTCGTGCACAATATGCAGCAGAATTTGCAAGAGCCGAAATATACTCTCCCAATTCATTGTCATTTTCATAATTTTCTTTAAATTCAAACCATTCCTTTTCAAACTGGTATGAACATAACTCTGTTACAATACTTTTCAACTGCATAAAAGCCTCCTTTTATTACCAACCTAATTATACTGCTTTGTTGGGTATATTTCAATAGGTTGGGAATAAAACCAATACGATTTTACTAGAAAGCCCAAAAGCCTTGAAATCACTGCACTTTTCATACATAAAAAAGAAACCACCCAAACGGATGGTTTCTCCTTTTGCTTTTGCTCGAAGTGCTATAACTACTTTAAACAAAAAGCCTCGGTTTGCCAAATTATGTGTCTACTAAACGGGATTTCCGAAAAGCTTTATCAAGCCACGCGTCAAAAAGGCATCCAAATCCTGTGTCTACTAAACGGGATTGTCGATAAAAGCATCCACTTGCTCATTATATGGTCTGGTGGATGTCGGGCTGCCATATAAAACTTGTATTTTTCGAATTCAAAAACATCCACTCGGCTTGATATTGCAAAAGTGGATGCAGACTTACCAGAAAAATTTTTCATTTCTCGAACCAAAAAGCATCCACTTAGTGTAAATATGTACGAGTGGATGCTGGAATCGGCGTTGGTTGCTAGAAGTTGTGATAATGAATGCGTTTAGAACTGTTCGCGCTAAGGCGCTCACAGGGTTTGCCATTGCGGGCGAGCGGCGGTTTGCCAAACCTGGCACTTGCAACTAACGTTTAGCCGTGCCAGGCCCGCCGCCGCCCGCGGCAAACCGAGGCATTACTGCAAATGAAAAATGTATCCATAAAAATCAGAAATGCTGAATTTGTGATTACGGTGAATACAAGCAAAGAAAAAACTGGCATCCTTTTGAATGCCAGTTTGTAAAGCTTTCGCCAAGATTAACGCTTTGAGAACTGGGAAGCTCGATAACGTTTAGAAAAAGCACTATATATAGTGTAACTGTGTGTAATTTTTGTCCAAATCTTGATTTCTCAAAAATTCCGTGTGTAATCGTGTGTAATTTTTTTAATCAGCATTGAATCAAAGAGACACTTTTTCGATTTCATCAAGCTTATATGTGACTACATCTATCGGATAGTTTTGTTCATTCCAAATCTCAACTTCACAGGCATCACTATCCTTATAAAAACTAACCACAACACCTATTGTCCCCTGCGGATATTTTTCTTTGTCTATTAAAGTTTTTACTCTGTCGTATTCCTTAATCATTTATTTGCCCTCTAAAAAATTTGTTATTAGCCTTGGGATTTCACTACCCGCATCAATCTGATAAACAGCTATGACATTTTTTATCATCCCATTTATTCCT
>JAUNQK010000068.1:2134-5019 GCA_030536235.1 Bacillota bacterium | reverse complement strand
TGCAAAAATTCTCTTAAAATGTAAGCGCACAGGTGAAGATATCCCTGCAAACTGGAAGGCTGCAGCTGCAGCTCTTAAGAGAAAAGACGCGCAAAGATACGATGCACTTCTTAAGGGCCTTCTTTATAAAAATAAAGAAATAAAATTAAGCAAGAAAGAAACAAGAGAAATCTTAGATGCAAAATCTTGCAGCCCATCGCGAATAGAAAAATATATAAACTGCCCGTTTGCATATTTTATTCAATACGGTTTAAAAGCAGAAGAGCCGGTAGACTTTTCAATTAGCCCTCTCGACAGCGGAAACATCTATCACCAAATTTTAGATAGACTGTCACGCTATTTATCATCAGATGGAAAACCTGCAAGAGATAAAGATTCACTTTGGCAAAGACTGCCAGACAGCGAAATCGAAAGCTTCGTTATTAAAACTGCAGAAGAAATTAAAAACGAAGACCCTCGCGGGCTATATACCAAAGGCTTCGAAGAAGAATACCGAAGCGGCCGAATTGCAAAGACGGCGGTAAGTTTGGCCCAGCATATGGTCTCTCAAGTTCGCCAGGGAAATATCGATAAAATATATACCGAGCAAAACTTCAAATTTGATTTTGCAGGAATACAGATTCATGGTAAGATTGATAGGCTTGATTCTACAAAATTAGAAGACGGCGAATATATAAAAATTGTCGATTATAAGACAAGCACTGCAACCAGCTTTAACAAAGATCTAATCGAAAAGGGCAAGGCTGTTCAGCTTATGCTTTACTTAGAAGCTGCAATGGCAAATGCCGAGACTGGCGGGGCATCGACCCAGGCAAAACCTGTTGGCATTTTCTATTTCACAATAGAAAAAGACCAAACAGAAAGCCTGCTCGAAGAGCTTGATATAGTGTCAGATGCAATGGCAGAAAAGATCGCCAAAGAATATAAATTAGATGGCGCTTATTCGACCAACGAAAAAGCCTTTGCAACTCTTGATAAAGATGCAAAAGCGCTGCAGTCGAATAAATCGGCAGTATTAACAATGAGCCCGGCGAGGGGCTTAAGCGAAGAAGACTTCGCAAACCTTCGCCAAACATTTAAAGAAAATTTCGCAAGAAGCGTGGCAAAACTTCAGATGGGCGACGTTAGCGTAAAGCCAAGCCGCTACAAAGAAAGTAGTGCCTGCAAGTTCTGTAAATTTAATTCCATTTGCAAATTTGATCTGCAAATAGAAGGGTGTAAATATGATTGAATTTATTATCTTCCTTGCCATTTACCTTATCGTTGGTGGCGGAATCGTAAAAGAAGCAATTGAAAACGTTATTCATGGCGAGTGGTTCGACGAGAATTTCTTAATGTGCGTTGCAACCATTGGCGCATTTATCATGGGCGAATATAGCGAAGCTATTATCGTTATGGTTCTTTACAGAATCGGCGAGTGGCTCGAGGATAAAGCCGTTGATAAAAGTAGAGATTCTATTACCGATTTAATGGACATTCGCCCAGACTACGCAAATCTTTTAAACGGTGAAACCGAAAGCAAAGTTTCCCCGGCAGATCTTCACGTAGGCGACACAATTGTAATTAAGCCAGGTGAAAGAGTCCCTGTTGATTGCGAAATTATTAGCGGGCAGTCAAGAATCGACACAGCAGCTTTAACAGGCGAAGCTCTCCCGGTAGATGTAAATTCCGGCAGCCAGCTTTACAGCGGAAGCATAAACTTAGACGGCATGATCACCGCAAAAGTTCTTAAGATTGCCAGCGAATCTACTGCAAGCAGAATCTTAAAGCTTGTAGAAGACGCAGCAGATAGCAAAGCTAAAGCAGAAAACTTTATCACAAAATTTGCGAAGGTTTACACTCCAGTTGTATGCGCGCTGGCACTTGTTTGCGCAGTTGTTCCGCCGCTTCTTAACTTTGGAACATGGCACGAATGGATTTACCGTGCATTAGAATTCTTAATTATCTCTTGCCCTTGCGCTCTTGTTATTTCTATTCCGCTTGCTTTCTTTGGCGGAATCGGCGGCGCATCAAGCAAAGGTATTTTAATTAAAGGCGGCAACTATCTTGAAGCTTTATCAAAAGCAAAGACAGTTGTATTTGATAAGACTGGCACATTAACTCGCGGAGTATTTAAAGTTGTTGCTGTTCATCCAACAGATTGCGACGAAGAGCGACTTCTTGAACTTGCCACTTTGGCTGAAAGCTTCAGCAACCATCCAATCGCAAGATCACTTGCCGATGCATACGGCCAAAAGCCAGATAAATCTCGCGTAAGCGAATTTAGAGAATTTGCCGGAAAAGGCGTTCTTGCTAAAATTGATGGTCATCATATCGCTGCCGGAAACCGTCTGATTATGGAGCACATTGGCTGCGACTATCACGACTGCGAGCATCCGGGAACAAGAGTCCATGTCGCTTTAGACGGGCACTATATGGGCCACGTAATTATCAGCGACGAAATTAAAGAAGACGCAAAAGAAGCTGTAACAAGTCTTAATGAAGTAGGAATTAAGACGGTAATGCTTACTGGCGATAAAGAAGATATGGCAGCTGCAACTGCAGAAGAACTTGGCGTTAAAGAATATAAGGCAGAATGCATGCCAGAAGATAAGATTAATTATATCGAAGGCCTTATGAACAATGGCCTTGGCGAAGATGCGAAGCTTGCATTCGTTGGCGACGGAATTAACGATGCCCCGGCGCTAACCCGCGCAGACGTTGGCGTTGCCATGGGCGCAATGGGAAGCGCTGCTGCAGTTGAGGCAGCAGACATCGTTCTTATGAATGACAAGCCAAGCGACGTTGCACTTGCTGTTCGCCACTCAAAGAGAGTAATGAAGATTATTTACGAAGATATCACTCTTAGCCTTGGCATTAAGGTTGTTGTTTTAATCGCATCGGCT
>JAUNQK010000068.1:0-2034 GCA_030536235.1 Bacillota bacterium | reverse complement strand
CGAAGATATCACTCTTAGCCTTGGCATTAAGGTTGTTGTTTTAATCGCATCGGCTTTAGGCTATTCTCCAATGTGGCTTGCGGTTTTTGCTGATACCGGAGTCTGCATGCTCGCAATCTTGAACAGCATGAGAACTTTGAAAGTAAAGTAACCGCTGTCATTGCGAGGGCGTTAGCCCGAAGCAATCCAACTAGATCGCGTCGCTGCGCTCGCGATGACATGTGTCATTGCGAGGGCGTTAGCCCGAAGCAATCTATTTATGATATAATTAACGAGTTAAGGAGACATCACTATGCTCGAAATAAAAAACATCACATTTGAAGTTGAAGGTCGCAAGATCTTAAACGATATTTCACTCACAATTCCAGATGGCCAAGTAATTTGCTTAACCGGCCCAAACGGCGGAGGCAAAACGACTCTGGCAAAAATGATTGCCGGGGTAGAAACCCCTACATCCGGCCACATCTATTTAGATGGCGAAGACATTGTAAACTTAGACCCAACCCAGCGCGCAAGAAAAGGCATAAGCTATGCTTTTCAGCAGCCGGTTAGATTTAAGGGAATCACAGTTCGCGACATATTAGAACTTGCCAAGGGAAGCAAGCTCTCAGAAGAAGAATGCAAAGAAGCTCTCGAAAACGTAGGCCTTAATGCAGAAGCATATATCGACCGCCCAATCGACGCAAAATTAAGCGGCGGCGAAATCAAAAGAATCGAAATCGCAGGCGTGCTTCTTAGAGATAGCCGCCTTGTAGTATTCGACGAGCCAGAAGCTGGCATTGACCTTTGGTCGTTTAATAATCTTATTAGAGTATTCGAAAAACTTCGCGAAAGCCGCAAGTGCAGCATAATCATTATCAGCCACCAAGAAAGAATCCTTCAAATTGCCGATGAAATCGTAATGATTCAGGCAGGCAAAGTTGGCCTTCACGGCGATAAGAACAAAATCTTCCCAAGCCTTTTATGCAACAAAGATTGCGATAACTGCGGCGTAGGCCAGGAAGGGGGTAAATGCTAATGTCAGATATCGAAAAGAAAATTGATAAAGAAACTGCGGCATTGCTTGAAACTGTTTCCGGCGAAATCGATTTTAACGCAGCATTTAACATTCGCTCTAACAGCGGATGCATAGGCCGCCAGTCTACAGAAAATATTAAGATCGATAGCAAAGAAGATAACCCTGGCCTTGACATTCATATTAAGGCTGGCACTAAGGGCGAAAAGTGCTATATTCCGGCATGCGTAACAAAGCCGGGAATTGACGATCTCGTATACAACGATTTTTACGTTGGTAAAGACGCCGACGTTACAATTGTTGCGGGGTGCGGAATCCACACCGAAACGGGTGAACCGGCTCGCCACAGCGGCATTCATAGATTTTTCTTAGAAGAAGGCGCGCATGTGCTTTACGAAGAAAAGCATATCGGAACAGGCGCTGCGCAAACAGAAAAAATTATCGATCCAGTAACAGAAATTTTCATGGGGCCAGATAGCTATCTTGAAATGGACACTGTTCAGCTTGGCGGAGTTCTTCACAGCTTAAGAAAAACGAACGCAAAGCTCGAGGAAAACGCAAAGCTTGTTATTCGCGAGAGACTTTTAACAGACGGCGACGAACACGCAGAAAGTTATTTCGAAGTTGAAATGGCTGGTGCCGGAAGCGGCGTTAACTTAATGAGCCGCTCTGTTGCAAAGGGCAACAGCTATCAGAAATATCAAAGCAATATTATCGGAAACGTCGAATGCACAGGCCACAGCGAATGCGACGCAATTCTTTCAGATAACGGCCGCGTAGACGCAATTCCAATGCTTGTTGCAAACTCTAAAGACGCTGCTTTAATTCACGAAGCTGCTATTGGTAAAATTGCCGGAGAACAGATTCTTAAGCTGCGCACTCTTGGCTTAACCGAAGAAGAAGCCGAAGCCGCAATCATCGATGGATTTTTGAAATAGCCGTCATTGCGAGCGCCAGCGAAGCAATCTAATTTATGACAAATACATGCAAATTGCGAATCACCGCACTTTTGCATGTAT
>JAUNQK010000067.1 GCA_030536235.1 Bacillota bacterium | reverse complement strand
GCATCAATATATCCTGAACCATTGTTTAATTTTAATTTTTCAAAATGTGCTAATCTAGCTTTATATTCTTTTGAAAAAACTCCAGCAGCTCCAGTTTTGATTTGATCTACAGCTCTTGATTCAATATTTTTTGCATTATTTATGCATTTTGTGCTTTGCGCCCATTGTGATTTCAACGAAAAAATCCCCCAGCAAATTGCCGAGGGGTTTTTCTTAGTTTAATATCGCAAGTTTATGCGCCCAAGTAAGCCTTCTTAACTGCTTCATTTGTAAGCAGTTCTTTACCTGTGCCTGTGAGGCTGATTTTGCCTGTTTCAAGAACGTATGCACGGTCGGCGATAGAAAGTGCTGCCTGCGCATTCTGCTCTACCAAAAGAATTGTAGCGCCATTCTCATGAAGCTTTTTGATAATCTCGAAAATGTGATCAACAAGAAGTGGAGCCAAACCCATTGAAGGTTCGTCAAGCATAATCAGCTTTGGCTTTGCCATAAGCGCGCGGCCCATAGCAAGCATCTGCTGTTCACCGCCTGATAATGTTCCTCCAATTTGTGTGCGGCGCTCGAGAAGTCTTGGGAAAAGTTCGTACACTTCTTCAAGAGATGCCTTGATACCCTTAGGGTCTTGAGTATACGCACCCATTTCAAGATTTTCTTCTACTGTCATCTGCATAAAGATGCGGCGCCCTTCAGGTACCATTACGAGGCCTCGTTCTACGATTTTATGTGCCGGAACCTTCGCGAGGTCTTCGCCCATAAAACTAATAGCGCCAGTCTTTGATTTTAACAAACCTGAAATTGTATTAAGTGTTGTAGACTTACCTGCACCGTTAGCACCGATAAGTGTTACGATTTCACCTTCGTTTACAGTAAAGGAGATGCCTTTGATAGCATGAATGCTGCCATAGTAGACATTAATATCATTAACATTAAGAATCTCTGCCATGACTATTCTTCCTCCTTCTTCTTTCCAAGGTATGCTTCGATTACAACCGGGTTACTTTGAATTTCTGCCGGAGTACCATGAGCGATTACCTGGCCAAAGTTAAGCACTGTAATCTGATCGCAAACGCCCATTACGAGTGACATATCATGTTCGATAAGTAAGATTGCGATACCAAACTGATCACGAATCTTACCGATGTTTTCCATAAGCTCTGCTGTTTCAGCAGGGTTCATACCAGCAGCAGGTTCATCCAAAAGAAGCAGTGAAGGATTTGTTGCTAAAGCTCTTGTGATTTCCAAACGTCTTTGTGCGCCGTATGGAAGTGAGCTTGCCTGAACATCTGCTAAATCTTGCATGTCGAAAATGCTAAGAAGTTCGAGTGCTTTTTTGCGAGCTTCTTTTTCTTCTTTCCAAAAGCGTGGAAGCCTGAATGTTGATTCAAACAGGTTGTATTTCATTGATTGATTCATAGCAACCATTACGTTTTCTGCAACAGTTAAGTTATTAAACAATCTGATGTTTTGGAAAGTTCTTGCGATTCCGGCCTTAGAAAGAGAAACTGTTGTTTCGCCTTGTGTATCATTTCCGTTTAAGAAAATCTTGCCGCTTGTTGGTTCGTAAACCTTTGTTAAAAGGTTAAATACTGTTGTTTTACCTGCGCCGTTTGGGCCGATTAAACCTGCAACTTCTTTTTCTTTAATAACTACATTAAAGCCATCTACAGCTGCAAGGCCGCCGAATACGATGCCGAGGTTTTCACATCTAAGAACTTCGTTACTCATTTGCGATTACCTCCTTTTTAGATTTTTTAATTTTGCCGAAGACTTTTTCATTAAAGAATGCTTTGAACTTTGCATTGTTTCCTGCAAGCATTACAACAATCAAGATGATTGCGTAAAGAAGCATACGGTAGTCTGCGAAGCTACGCAGAACTTCTGGCAAAATTGTAAGTGCAGCTGCTGCGATAATTGAACCAAGCATGTTGCCCTGTTTACCAAGTACAACGAATACTAAGATTAAAATCGAGCAGTCGATGTTGAATTTACTTGCAACGCAGGATGAATAGTTTTGTGCAAAGAGACAACCTGCAGCGCCTGCCATTGCAGCAGAAATTGTGAAGCCGATAATCTTATATTTGAAAATAGGAATACCAACCGATTCAGCTGCGATTCTGTTATCACGAATAGCCATGATTGCACGGCCCGATCTTGAGCTAACAAGATTAAAGATAACTGTTAAGCAAACGATTACGAGTAAGAAGCCAATAAAGAAATTCGAAATCTTTGTGATTGAACGAATACCCATTGCGCCTTCGATAATGATTCTTCCGTTTTCGCTAAGGTTAACTGTGTTATCTACCATGCTAAACTGAAGCCCATTTTCATCAATTCCAAGATACATGTTCTGGAATAATGATTTAATAATTTCTGCAAATGCTAAAGTAACAATTGCAAGATAGTCGCCTTTAAGTCTTAATACCGGAATTCCGATTAAGAAGCCAACAAGTGCAGTTGCAATTGCTGCAATGATGATTCCGACAACAAGACGAACAACCGGGCTTTCAACTCCGTTAAACTGCATAATCAAAATGGCTGTTGTGCCAACAAAAGCACCAACAGACATAAAGCCTGCATGGCCAAGTGAAAGTTCGCCGATAATACCAACTGTCAAGTTAAGTGACAGAGCCATTGCAATGTATGCGCAAATTGGAACAAGCATTCCGCTCATCTTTGATGAAAGGCCGCCTGTCTTTTGCAGTGCAAACATTATTACGAAAGCTACACATACTACTAAGTATGTAAGCGCATTACTCTTTTGAGTTTTTGTGAGGTTAGTTAATTTTTTCATGTCGTCACCTCACTATACTTTCTCACGGGTAGCCTTACCAAGAAGACCAGCCGGTTTAACCAGAAGAACAATAATCAGAACTGCAAATACAATTGCGTCTGAAAGTTGTGTAGAAATATATGCCTTTGCAAGGTTCTCAATTATTCCAAGAAGAATTCCGCCAAGGAATGCGCCCGGAATAGAACCGATTCCGCCAAATACAGCAGCAGTAAATGCTTTAATACCAGGCATTGACCCTGTTGTCGGCATCAGTGTTGGATATGCACTGCAAAGGAGCACTCCGGCAATAGCTGCAAGGCCAGAACCGATAGCAAATGTAATTGAAATTGTTGTATTAACATCAATTCCCATAAGCTGTGCTGCGCCTTTATCTTCGGATACTGCTCTCATTGCTTTACCCATCTTTGTCTTGTTAACAAAGAGTGTGAGTGCAACCATGATTACAAGGCAAACTATAATAGTAAGTAATGTTACATATGAAATTGTTAACTCTCCGACTTTCACGTTATCGCTTCCGACGACAGACTCAAAGACCTTAGGGTTTGAAGTCCAAAGCAGTTGAGCTGCGTTCTGAAGGAAATATGAAACACCAATGGCTGTAATAAGTACTGCCAGTGATGGAGCTGAACGAAGTGGCTTGTATGCCAGTCGTTCAATTATGATACCCAGCAATGTGCAAAATGCCATGGAAATGAGAACTCCGATAATTGCCGGAAGCCCGAATCTTTGTGTGGCGAAGAAACAAATGTATCCGCCAACCATGATTACATCACCATGAGCAAAGTTAAGCATTTTTGCGATACCGTATACCATGGTGTAACCAAGAGCGATAATCGCATATATGCTTCCAAGGCTGAGTCCACTTACTAAGAAGTTTAAGAAACTCATGTTAATACCTCAATTTGCGTTTGTCTTATAACGCAGGCAAATCCCACGGGAATAAATCCCGTGAGATCTGCTGTAATATTTATTATTATGAAAGAAAATTTTCTACTAGAGACCTACGTATGCGCCGTTTTGGATAACCATAGCGTTAGGTGACTTTGAAACTGCACCTGTAGCATCCCATGTCATGTTGCTTCCTGTAAGACCATTGAATGTCATTGATGTGAATAATGAAATTAACTGGTCACAGATATCGCTTGCTGCCATGTCAGATGTAAGTTCTGCTGCAGCTGCAACTGTGTAAAGTGCATATGCGCAGTCATAAGCGTCTGCTGCGAACTGGTTTGGAACTTCGCCAAACTTTTCTTGATACTTAGCTACGAAGTTCTGGTTGAGTTCTGATGTGTCATCAGCACTGTATGGTGTAAGAAGTACTACGCCTTCTGCAAGTGTTGTATCGAATCCTTCAAGTGTAAGGATACCGTCCATACCGTCTACACCGAACCATGTTGGTGCATAACCGATAGCCTTTGCCTGAGCAAAGATAAGTGATGCTGGTGTGTAGTACATTGGGAGGAATACAAGTTCTGCACCTGCATCCTGCATCTTCTTAACCTGAACTGTGAAGTCTGTAGATGTTGCATCTGTGAATGCTTCTTCTGCTACGAGTTCAAGACCAAGATTCTTGCAACCTTCAAGGAATGTTGCACGAATACCCATTGAATAGTTATCGTCTGACTTATAAATCATGCCAACCTTTTTTGCCATGTTATGTTCAGAAATGTACTGAGCTGCACCGCTGCCCTGGTTAGGATCTGCGAAGCACATCTGGAAGATGTTGTCCTTACCCTTTGTTACGTCTGTTGAAGAAGCAGATGGTGTAAGATAGAATACTCTGTCTGCATAAGCTTCTGCTGCTGTAGCTTCAGCTGGTGCGGATGTTACTGTACCCATCATTAACTGCATACCCCAGTCTTTAAGATCGTTATATGCGTTAACAGCTTTTTCTGCATCGTGAGCATCGTCTTGCATGTTGAATTCGAACTGCATTCCGCCAAGAGCGTTAATTTCTTCAAATGCAATTTCAGCGCCATTTTTAACTGCGTTGCCGTAAATTGCTGCGCCGCCTGTTAAAGGACCTGTGCATCCAACTTTGATTGCACCGCTAGCTGTTGCTTCTTCTTTTTCTCCGCCGCAAGCTGCAAATGTGAATACCATTGCGAGTGCGAGAAGTACTGCTAAAAACTTTTTCATTTTTCTATATCTCCTTTTTAATAGATTCTAGTTTCAGCAAAGGCGTTGGCCTTCGCCGCCGCCTTTAATATAAAAAAGCGGCTTGCCTAAGAGCAAGCCGCTTAATTAACTTAACTCTTAAGACTTATGCAACACCAATAATGCCCACGAT
>JAUNQK010000066.1 GCA_030536235.1 Bacillota bacterium | reverse complement strand
TGTCATTGCGAGGCACGTAGTGCCGAAGCAATCTAACTAAATTAGTTATAAAAATTGTCCTGCTTTGCAGGACAATTTTTTTGTTTTGATGTAACCAACTGCGGCCTATTCTCGTATATAATAGTGTAAGGCCTTATGTTAGTTAGCCGGCAGGGCGTGCCGGCAAGTTTAAAATTATGAATGACGAAAAAATTATAGAACTTTATAATAAGCGCAGTGAGTCGGCGATTGCGATGACGGCTGAAAGTTACAGCAGTTATTTGATGCGCGTCGCATATAATGTGCTTGGCAATTATCAGGATTGCGAAGAGGTTGTGTCGGATAGTTATATGAGCGCGTGGAATAGTATTCCGCCTGCGAAGCCTTCGAGCTTAAAATTTTTTATTGCTAAGATCGTGCGTAATAAGGCAATCGATTTGGCATTAAGAAAGAGCGCTGAGAAAAGGGGCGGCGGGCAGGTTGTTTTATGTCTTGACGAGCTTAGCGATTGTGTTAGCGATTCGGGCGCTGCGGTAGATTCCGGCGAAATTACAGAAATCGTTAATGCGTTTTTAAGAAGGCAAGATTTGAAGAAGGCGAAGATGTTTGTGCGCCGTTATTGGTACATGGATTCGATCGCTGATATTGCGACGTATTTTAATTGCAGCGAGAGCAAAGTGAAGACGACTTTGTTTAGGATGCGTCAAGAGCTTAAGAATGAGCTTTCAAAAGAGGGTGTTTCAATATGAAGAACGAAGATTTGTTAAAGGCTATTGGCCAGATTGATGACGAGATAATTGAGGCTGCAGAGACAAAGCGCGACAGCAAGGCTGTTGTAAAGGCAGCGAGCGTTTTAGGCGGGGCTAAGAGTTCTGGCGGGCGCGGGGCGCGCGTTGTGCTTAAGAGTTTTGCTGCAGTTGCTGCTTGCTTGGTGCTTGTAATTGGTGTTGCCAGCGCAACTGGTACGTTTAGAATGGGCGCTGCTAAGAGTGAGGCTGCTGATACTGAGGCAGGGTATTACGATGCGGGGATGATGGCTGCCGATTCTGGTTTTATGGAGGCTCCGGAAGCTGCAGAAGAGTATTCGATTGCTTCTAATGGGTCGATGGAAAAGATGAGGGCTACTGAAGATGTTGCTGGTGCAGGAAACGTTGAGGCGCAAAGAGATAAGAAGCTTGTTTACCGCGCATGGGTTGATGTTCAGACAACAGATTTTGACGAGAGCGTAAAGCAGCTCGAGGCTATGGTTAATTCGTACGGCGGTTATATCGAGACAAGTAATATCAGCAACGGAAGTTATTATTCCGACCAGCTTTATAAGAACGGGTATTATCAGGTTAGGATTCCGGCAGACAGTTATAATGCATTTATGAACAGCGCATGCCAGCAGTGGCATGTTACAAATAAGAACGAGAATTTAGAGGACATCACAAAGGCTTACTATGAAGTGGCCGATCGAATCGAGACTCTCGAGCGCAAAGAGGTTAAGCTGCACGAGCTTCTTAGCAAGGCAACAAGTTTGAGTGATATTATCACAATTGAAAATGAGCTTAGCAATAATGAGTACGAGCTTAACAATTTGAAGAACAGTATGGCGCAGTACGACGAGCAGGTTACTTATGCGACTGTTGAGATTAGTCTTAATCAGGTTACGCAGGTTGGTAGCAGCATCGGCAGCGATGGGTTTGGGGCACGCATGCTTCGCGCGCTTAAGAACGGTATTCGCAATTTCGGCGAAGGCATCGCTGATTTCGTTGTTTGGATGGGCTACAATGTAATCGAGATTGCAATTGCAATTGTTGCAATTATCCTGATTCGCAAGTTCCATCTTGTAAGAAGATTGATTAATTGGATTAAGAGATAGGGCGTTTGGCATTGCGAGGGGCGTTGGCACGTTGTCATTGCGCGCGTTGCCGGCCCCACCGTCATTGCGAGGGCCGGTCGGCCCGAAGCAATCTAATTAAATATGTAAAAAAGCGAGCTGCGGCTCGCTTTTTTCATTTATACCATTGATTGTGGGTGGGAAAGGGGCGGAATCCATGGAATGTGGTTTACATAATCTTATGAAACGCGTGGGCGCGTGGGCGAATTTGAGCGGTGGAAAACTCTCTAATAGCTTGAAAAATAAAGCGTTTTTTTGTGTAAAATTTTTTAAAAAAAGGCTTGCATTGAGATTAATTTTGGGTTATTATAATCGAGCTTGCTTTAGACGAGCATACAGTATTTTTTAGAGCTTTTAGGTGCTGATAGAAATCCGCTTAAAGCATTGAAAAATCAACGTTTATCGTCTATGCGCTGATGCTAAAAGTTGCAGCGCTATCTGGTAATTTTAGCAGAGAATCGCTAACTCCTTTGAGAGTAGCGACGGTATTCTCGTGCGTTTTCATTTGAGGGTAAGTTCACGAAACGCCCGGGTGCGTGTCCAATGCGCACGCGAGCGAGTGGCAGGCAAAAATCATTGAAATCTCAATGGATTGCTTCGGGCCTTCGGCCCTCGCAATGACAGAGGGGTGGCCCTCGCAATGACACCTTGGTGAAATCAACGAGCAACAATCCGGGCACAGATATAGCGATAATGTGCCAAATAAAGTTTAAGCGACACTATGCCGTGCGCAATAGCGCATAACCCCGGCCAATGGCGACTTAACAGCAAGAAAGAAAGGAATTTTTAAAACATGAGTAGTCAGAAAATTAGAATCAGACTCAAGGCTTACGATCACACAAGCTTAGATCAGAGCGCTGAAAAGATCGTGGATACTGCAAAGAAGACCGGTGCTGAAGTCTCTGGACCAATTCCACTTCCTACAGAAAAAGAGGTCGTAACAATTCTCAGAGCTGTACACAAGTACAAAGACAGCCGTGAACAGTTCGAACAGAGAACTCACAAGAGACTGATTGATATCTTAAACCCAACTCCAAAGACAGTTGATGCTCTTATGAAGCTCGACATGCCAGCTGGCGTAGATATCGAAATTAAACTGTAAGTAACATAAGTATTAATAAATACTAATGTGCTTAGAATGATTGCCGGAATCATCCGGTAATCCGCTGTAAACATTAGGAGGAAAAACATGAAGACACTTTTAGGAAAGAAGATCGGAATGACTCAGATCTTCTCCGAAAAAGGTGAAATGATTCCTGTAACAGTTATTGAGGCTGGTCCTTGCGCTGTTACACAAATCAAGACACTTGAAACTGACGGCTACAATGCAGCTCAGATCGGTTTCGCAGACAAGAAAGAAAGCAGAGTAACAAAGCCTGAAGCTGGTCACTTTGCAAAAGCAGGCGTTGGCGCTAAGAAGTTCTTAACAGAAATTCGTCTTGCTGAAGGTGAATCTTACGAACTCGGACAGGTATTAACTGTTGCAGATTTCGAAGAAGGTGCAAAGCTCGATGTAACTGGTACTTCAAAAGGTAAGGGTACACAGGGTAACATCAAGCGTCATGGACACCGCAGAGGCCCTATGAGCCACGGTTCCAAGCACAAGAGACTGCCTGGTGGTCTCGCAGCTGCTACATATCCATCAAGAGTATTCCTTGGCAACAAGGCTCCTGGTAGAACAGGCCGTGACACAGTCACAGTTCAGAACGTAGTACTCGTTAAAGTTATTGCTGACAGAAACCTCTTACTCGTTAAGGGTGCTGTTCCTGGAAACAAGGGCGGCCTCGTAAAAGTACAGTATGCGGTTAAAGGTCAGCAGACAAAGTAGAACAGGAAGGAGGAAGGTTAAATGGCAACATTAAAAATGCTTAACATGGCTGGTAAAGAAGCTGGCACAATCGAACTTAACGATGGCATCTTCGCAATCGAGCCTAACGAATTCGCTGTTCACGCAATCGTAAAGAACTACCTCGCTAATGGTCGTCAGGGTACACAGAGTGCTAAGACAAGAGGCGAAGTAAGAGGAGGCGGACGCAAGCCTTTCAGACAGAAGGGAACAGGTCGTCATAGACAAGGTTCCACAACCGACCCATCACAGGTTGGCGGTGGCGTAGCATTCGCACCAAAGCCAAGAAGTTATAGATATAGCGTTCCAAAGAGACTTAAGAGACTTGCAATGTTCTCTATTCTCAGCGACAAGCTCGCAAACAAGGAACTCATCGTTCTTGATTCTTTAGATTTCGCAGAACCAAAGACAAAGGAAATGATTAAGGTTCTTGAAGCTATCAAGGCTGAAAAGAAGGCTTTAATCGTTACTGCTGAAAAGTGCGAAAACGTAATGAAGAGCGCAGCTAATATTCCTGGTGTACAGGTTAGCATGGTTCCACAGATGAACGTTTACGAAATCGTAAATCATGACAGCTTAATCCTCACACAGGATGCTGTTAAGAAGATTGAGGAGGTATATGCATAATGAGAACTCCTTATGATGTAATTTTAGCTCCAATTATCTCTGAAAAGAGTATGGACGACGCAGCTAACAAGAAATACACATTCAAGGTTGCAACAGATGCTACTAAGTTTGATATCAAGGCAGCAGTTGAAGCAGCATTCGATGTAGAAGTAGTTCGCGTTAACACAAGTAACTATGATGGCAAGCTTAAGCGTCAGGGTAAGTATGTTGGTAGAACAGCTTCCTACAAGAAGGCAATCGTTGAGATTTCCGAAAACAGCAAGCCAATCGCATTCTTCGAAGGACTTTAAGCCAGGAGGTAATTAGAAATGGGAATTAAAAAGTATAAACCAACTACTCCGGGTTTAAGAGGTATGACAGTTTCTACATTTGAAGAAATTACATGCACAACTCCGGAAAAGAAGTTAACAAAAACATTAAAGAAGCACAGCGGTCGTAACAACCGTGGTTGCATCACCGTTCGTCATCAGGGCGGCGGCTACAGACCAAAGTACAGAATCATCGATTTCAAGAGAGATAAAGATGGTATCCCAGCAACAGTTAAGACTATCGAATACGATCCTAACCGTAGCGCTAACATCGCACTTCTTGCTTATGCAGATGGCGAAAAGAGATACATCATCGCTCCAAACGAATTAAAGGTTGGAGATAAGCTCGTAAGTGGTGCTGATGCAGATATCATTAGCGGAAACGCTCTTCCACTTGCTAACATTCCAGTAGGTACACTTATTCACTGTATCGAACTTAAGGCAGGCAAGGGTG
>JAUNQK010000015.1:15674-19640 GCA_030536235.1 Bacillota bacterium | reverse complement strand
AAATAATGAGTAAAAGAGACAACCCAAGACTTAAAGCAGCCGCAGAAAAGAGCGGCAAAAATAAGAGAGCTGCACATAAAGTGCAAAAAGATGGCAGGCTTGGACCAGGGAAGAGTTCGAAAAAAATAAAAACCAGACTTAAAACCCACGAACTTAAGACGAAACGTGCAAACCAAGGCACTAAGAAAACTGCCAGCGCTTTGAATGATTACAACGAAAATCCTAATTTAATTATCGGGCGCAACCCAGTAATGGAAGCTGTTAAA
This sequence comes from Bacillota bacterium, assembly GCA_030536235.1. GTDB lineage: Bacteria > Bacillota > Clostridia > Peptostreptococcales > Anaerovoracaceae > UBA1764. The sequence goes on along the minus strand of JAUNQK010000015.1, from coordinate 19,374 downwards.
TCGGGAAGAAGCATAGACAAAATCATGATGCAAAAAGATGCAGAAGGCTCCGCAAAAAAAATCGCAAGCATGGCTCGCGAAAAGAAAATTGTGGTTCAATATGTTGATAAAATTGCGCTTGATAAACTTGCCCCTGGAAGGCCTCACCAAGGAATCGCAGCATACGTTGCAGCAAAAGATTATGTTAGCGTAGACGAAATTTTAAACAATGCAAACGAGCGCGGCGAAGACCCTCTCATCGTAATCTTGGATGGTCTCGAAGACCCACATAACCTTGGCGCAGTTCTTAGATCTTGCGACGGTGTTGGCGCTCACGGCGTTATCATTCCGGCAAGAAGAGCAGTAGGCTTAACAGAGACAGTTGCAAAAGCATCTGCGGGGGCCATCGAATATATTCCGGTTGCAAAGGTAACAAACCTTGCGCAGTGCATCGACAATCTTAAAGAGCAAGGCTTATGGATTGCGGCAATTGATATGGATGGAGAAAATTATAGCGATGCAGATTTAACAGGCCCTCTTGCACTTGTGATTGGCGGAGAAGGCCAGGGCGTTTCTGAAATCGTTAGAAAGAAAGCTGATTATATAATTTCAATGCCAATGAAGGGCAAGGTAAACAGCCTTAACGCAAGTAACGCTGCTGCCATTATGTTATATGAAGTTGACAGACAAAGAAGCAAAAACTGAAGAATTATTAGAAGAGTATAAAGACTTAGTAAAAGCTAAGGCGAGTTTGTATTTTATGCTTGGCGCAGATAAAGAAGATATTGTTCAAGAAGGGATGATAGGCCTTTATAAAGCCATTCAAAATTTTGACGAGAGCAAAGGCGCAAGCTTTAAAAGCTTTGCCGAGCTTTGCATAACTCGCCAAATTGTGAGCGCTATCGTTGCTGCCAATCGAAAAAAATATGCTCCGCTTAACACCGCAGTAAGTTTAGATAAGCCGGTGGGCGATGACGAAAATTCATTAAGCCTTGGCGAGACATTAGTTTCAGATGTAAATGGCGACCCTGCAAATTCGGTTCTTGCCGAAGAGATGATAGAGCTTATTCTTTCTCCGGGCGCAAAAATTTTATCTGAATTTGAAAGAAAAGTTTTATTGCAGCTTCTTGATGGAAACAACTATCAAGAAATCGCAAAAGCTTTAGGCAAAAGCCCAAAGCAAATAGATAACACAATCCAACGTATAAGAACAAAGTTAAGGAAGTTTTATTAAAATGAAAGCATTAGCAGTCATTGACAAGAATAGAGCTTTAGGGTTCGAAAACAATTTAATATTTAACCTGCCAAGCGATCTTGCGCATTTTAAAAAACATACTCTTGGCAACACTGTTGTAATGGGCGCTAAAACATTAGAATCAATGCCGGGTGGCCACGCTCTTAAAGGCCGCAACACGCTTGTATTTAATATCGATGCCCCAACAGGTAAGCTTTATGATGTCGAAGATGTTAAAGATGGCTGCGGCAAAACTTTTGTTTGCTATTCATTTAAAAACTTAAACGACTTTCACGATTACGTAAAAGAACATAAAGAAGAGCTTGGCGAATTAGTTGTTTCGGGCGGGGCCATTATTTATAAGCTTTTGCTTGATGAATGCGACGAGCTCGTTTTAACCGAAGTAGAAACCAGTGCCGAGCATGCCGATGTATACTTTCCAATCTTCGCCGATAAATTTAGTTTAGCAAAGCAAGACGGCCCATATACTGACGGCCCGCTTACTTACTATATCAATACTTATAAGCATGATTAATACGCTGCAATTTTTAATCGTAAATATTATGCTGGGCGTTGGCCTTGCGATGGATGCGTTTTCAGTCTCCATTGCCGACGGGCTAAACGAGCCGCAAATGAAAGTCTCAAAGAAATGGGCTATTGCCGGATGCTTTGGGATTTTTCAGTATTTAATGCCAATCATTGGCTGGGTGTGCGTTCATTATTTTGCGCAAAAGTTTGAGGCGTTTCAAAAATTTATTCCATGGATTGCTCTGGTTTTGCTACTTTATATCGGTGGCAAAATGCTTATTGAAGGCGTTCGTGAATACAAAGCAAAGAAAACTGATGCCGATAATTTTACCCCAAGCGGCAAAATTCTTGGGCCGGGCGAACTTATTATTCAGGGCATTGCTACTGCAATCGATGCGCTTTCGGTTGGCTTTACAATTGCTGCGTATAACGCGCTGGCAGCGAATCTCGCTTCGATTATTATCGGCCTTGTCACCTTAGTGATTTGCCTTGTGGGCCTTAAGATTGGCCGCAAGGTTGGCGAAAAGCTTTCGAGTAAAGCTTCTATTTTAGGCGGGCTCGTGCTTATCGCAATTGGCATAGAAATCTTTATATCAAATATGTTTTAAACCAGAAGGGCTGCGTACGCAGTCCTTTTTATATGTCATTGCGAGCGAAGCGAAGAAAACCAGTGTCATTGCGAGCGAAGCGAAGCAATCTAACTAGATTGCCACGGGCCTAAAGGCCCTCGCAATGACATGAGAACGTGGTATAATATTTGTACAGAGGTGCAAAAAATGATCACAGATAAAGCCTACATGCTCTGCATACTTAAAGTCTTGCAAGAGTATTCAGACAGCTCGAACATCGTAACGATGTCTCAGCTAAAAGCTCATCTTAAAAACGATTACGACATCACTCCGGATAGACGAACAATCTATGCCGCAATCGATGCCTTAATCGACATGGGATATGACATTTCAAAATACGACGAAAACGCTACTGGCTACTATCTTCGCGAGCGCGAATTTGAACCGGGCGAAATAAGGCTGCTTCTTGACGCCGTATATAACTGCAGCTATATTACACAAAAACAAACCGAAGAGCTTCTTGCTAAAATCAGAAACTTCTTGTCGGTAAACGAAAGAAAAAAATATAGCTACACCAATATTATTAATCCCGATAAAAAATCTCCAAACCAGCAGGTTTTCTTAAACATCGAAATCTTAGACGAAGCGATTAACCAAAGAAAACAAATTGAATTCACATATTTAAAATATGACGAAAACAAAGAGCTGGTTGCGAGAAGAGAAAAGAAATACCTCGCAAACCCATACGCAATGATTTGCGAAGACGAGCATTACTATTTAGTAATGATGCTCGAGGGCCACAGCGACTTATCATTCTACCGAGTAGAAATGATGAAAGATATCGAAATTTTAGATAGCAAAATCTCAGTATCAAGCAGAGCCGCAAATCTCGATTCAATTAAAAAAATCGTTTACGCCTATAGCGGCGAACCAAAACAAATTGTTCTTAGCTGCGACGAAGTGGGCTTAAGATATGCAATCGAAAAATTCGGAAAAGAAATTCATATTAGAAAAAAGAAAACCGAAGAAGGCGCGAAGGTAAGCTATGAAATAATTATGACTGCCCCAGCAGAAGGCATGCTGTACTGGGCACTTCAATACATGGAGCACATCGAAGTGCTTGCTCCAGACGAACTTAGAGCAAAAATCACGAAGGTTATTAAGGAGAGTAATTACTAATGGGATTATCATTTAGAAAAAGCATTACAATTCTTCCGGGCGTAAAAGTTAACTTAAGTAAAAGTGGTGTTAGTCTTTCTGCCGGAATCGGTGGTCTGCACGGAAGCATCAATACAAAAGGCCAGGTTCGTGGCACTGCAAGCATTCCGGGAACCGGCGTAAGATATACAAAAACTAAAAAATTAACCGACTTAATTCCGGGCATCGGAGG
>JAUNQK010000015.1:0-15574 GCA_030536235.1 Bacillota bacterium | reverse complement strand
GTTGAATGCACAGTTAATGCCGATGCAGTTTTAGAAAATTGCAAAGACGATGCAGAGCTTTTAGCAGACTACGTAGCAGGCGTTGCATTAAAAGCTGCACGCGATTTATTTGCACTTCTTCCACTTTGGCAAATCGAAGTGACAGCAATTAACGATGGCAAAAATGTATTAAACGTGAAGTTCCAAAGAGATAGCTTCGAACAATTAAACTTTGATAAACTTGATGCATCAGACACAATCGCAAAACTTGGAGGAATCTTAGCTGTATGAAATTTGTAATTCAAAGAGTTAAACATGCAAGCGTCGAAGTTGGCGAAAACATTGTAGGGAAAATCGATCAAGGCTTTATGGTTTTAATCGGGGTTTCTGATAGCGACACAAAAGAGATCGCAGACAAAATGGTAAAGAAAATGTGCGGCCTTAGAATCTTTGAAGATAGCGAAGGAAAAACCAATTTGGATATTAATACTGTTGGCGGTTCGCTTCTTCTTATTTCGCAGTTCACGCTTTACGCAGATTGCAAGCATGGCAATAGGCCAAGCTTTACAAGTGCCGGAAAGCCAGACTTTGCAAATGAAATGTACGAATATATTTGTGCTCAAGCTGGGCAGTATGTTTCAAATATTCAAAAAGGAATCTTTGGCGCAGAGATGAAAGTTGATCTTTTAAACGATGGGCCATTTACCATTATTTTAGATTCAGATGAAATTATAAAATGAAAAGAAAATTAATATTAATAACATTAATAGTTCTTGCTGCAACAAGCTTTTGCTTTGCAGATAAGACGATAAATACTAACGAGCCTGCAAACGCAGTTTACCTTGTTTTTAAAGATAAACCTGGCAACTTCACAGTAAACGGTGTGCCTTGTCAAAACGATTATTTTCTTCAGCAGTACATTGAAATTGACCCTGCTACCGAAATAAAAATTGAAGGGGCGACTCCAATTGAGAGCGTCGCTTTTGATAAAGCAAACACTCCGGCAGAAGTTCACAAATGGGAAGAGCCTTGCGAAAAAGCAGATCTGCTTTTAATCTCATCGCACGCAGATGACGAGCAATTATTCTTCGCCGGAATCTTGCCATACTATTCGCAGGTAAGAAAATACGAAGTGCAGGTTGCTTACGCAACAGACCACTACGCAGAACCTACTCGCCACCAAGAAAGATTGAATGGCCTTTGGGAATGCGGAATTAGACACTATCCGGTTTCCGCAGGGTACTATGATCTTTATTCTGAAAGCTACGACGAAGCGTTAAGAAATTTATCAGGCTATGACGTAACAGAAGAAGATATCATTGCTTGGGAAAAATCTTTGCTTAAGCAGTTCGAGCCTAAGGTTCTTATCACTCACGATGAAAATGGTGAATATGGCCACGGCATGCACATTCTTGTAAACGGCACAGTTAAGAAAGCTTTGGAAAATGCGAAATCGGAATTTCCGTTTTTGCAAAGAGTGTATTTTCATTTGTACGATCAGGGCGCAGTAAAGCTCACTTGGGAAGATGAGGCCTTTGACGAACTCGGCGGTCTTACACCTTTTCAAGTGACTCAGCAAAAAGGATTTGAATGTCATAAGTCTCAGCACTGGACATGGTTTAAGCGCTGGATTCATGGTAGAAACAACGAGATAACAAAAGCAGAGCAAATCACGACTTACAGCCCAATGGATTTTGGGTGCTTCTATAAAGCGGATGCATATGAGGTAACAGAAAAAGATGATTTCTTTGAAGGGATCATGAGCTATGCCGAAGAGGCTGAGGCAAAAAGAATTGCGGCTGAAGAAGCGGCAAAGGCTGCGGCAGAAGCAGAAGCCGAGGCACTTCGCATTGCACAAGAAGAAGCGGCAAAGAAAAACAGGCTGCGCAAAATTACTTTTATAGGGCTTAGCCTTTTGGGAGTTGTGATTATAATAATAGCTATTGCTGTAAAACGTAAGCATTAATGTCTAAAAAAGATCTGGATTAATTCCAGATCTTTTTTGCTTGTTTATATATGATTAGCCCCAGCAAGAAGCAAGATAGGAACTCGCTAACTGCTACATAAAACATCATCGGTAGATAGCCGTAACTTATCCCATAGCTCACTTTTAGCACAAACGGCACAATGATTGCGTTAGCAATAATCGGTGGCATAAAGGCCAATTTCCCTTGATTTTTCAAGTATCTTGTGCCAAGCGCCCCAAGAAGCGTCGCGATGCTTCCGAGAATAACATCCAAGATCGAGGCTCCGCAAAGAAGGTTAGCCAAAACGCAGCCTACGAATAATCCGGGCACTGCAGCGCTGGTAAAGACTGGCAAAATGCACAGTGCTTCTGACAGCCTAAGCTGTACCGGGGCCATCGGACTCTGCCCAAAAAGCAGGCTAATTAGGGTTAATGCCACATATCCGGCAGCAATAAGGCCGGCCTGGGCAATTGTATTAGTTTTACTATTCATTTTTAAGCTCCTTTAGTTTTGTTTTAAGTGAGGAAGGTTTCGAACTCACCAAAAGTATTATAACACAGAGCAATCTAATAAAATAAAGATCTGGACTAACTCCAGATCTTTTTTGATTGCTACAAGTTGACGTAAAATGATAGTATACTACTAAAAATATTAAAAAACAGGTTAATTTCAGCCTTAATTCACACAAATATTAGTAGTATATTACTAAATATTATGCTAATATATAGCTATAAAGATATTGGAGGGCATCATATGATTTTATATTATGGCGCAGATAATGCTTTTATAGATCCAAAATATAACTATGGCAATTCGAGCAATGATTACGGGCAAGGTTTTTATTTGACTCCGGAAAAAGAAATGGCAAAACTTTGGGCCAGTCAGTATAAAGAAGGCGGCCAAGTTGTTACATATGATATTGCAATCGATAAATTAAAGATATGTAAACTGAACGAAAACTCTGATGAAAGCATTTTGCGATGGATAGCCATTTTGACAAAACATCGATTTAGTTTAGCCGACAAAGATAGATATAAAGTAGAACTCGAATGGCTTGAAAGAAATTATTCATGTGATTTAAGTTCGTTCGATATGATAATTGGCTACAGGGCAGATGATAGCTATTTTAAATATTCAAAAGATTTTGTTGCAAATGAAATTACAATTGAACTTTTGGGCAAGGCAATGAAACTTGGAAAACTTGGTTTGCAATATGTAATGATAAGTGAAAAATCTTTCGATCAAAAATATAGAAATGAAATCGCAAGAGAAAAAATTGAATACTCTGGTGCATACGAAAATTTTCGAAATGATGTTTTGCAAGAGTACAATATTTTAAGAAATAGCGACGATAAAATAAACAACAAAACAATTCTTGATTTTATGAGAGCTGCAAAATGATAAAGCAAGTAGATACAAAGTTAATAACTGAAAAATTCGCCACACTTATAGAAATGTTATATGTTGATGGCAACATTAGTCTTGCAAACATTACAGATAAAATTATCACAGATCCTTATTTTGAATTGTTGGAGCAAAACCGAGCAGATTTATTTTTATATAAATCTGCAGAAGATTATGCAAAGGAAGCTTTCAATGTGCAGTGTTATAAGACTCGAAAAAACAATGACTGCATATATTGGTCTGCAACTCAGTACATGAACATATTTTTAAACTGCAATGTAACGCTTCAAGAAATCGCGCTGCAATGTCCTCTTGAAGAAATGTGCTCACACTTTGTGCTCTATCATGAAATGAGTCCGCAAAAATTAATTGATGAGTTTAAAAACAACGAACAAAAAAGAAGCATTCTATTATTGCTAAGAAAGAAAAACGGAATAAGCGTAAAAGAACTTAGTTACTTAACAGGTATAACAGAACATACTTTGAGGTATTACGAAAAAGATAACGAGAATTTATTTAAAGCTTCGTTCTCAAGCATATTAAAATTTAAAAAAATATTTAACGTCTCAACAAGTTTGTTTGTGCCGGAATCAGACTTTGTTCCATACTCTAAACATCTTTGGAACATTCCGGAATTCAAAGATGCTTTTATGAAAAATCTTGGAAAAATGCCAGACGCCAGTAAAATTGAAATCGACGATGATTTATATTTGCATTCATCATATTTTAACGAAGAAATAGTTGACGCAGTATTAAGCAAACATAGCAAAGCTTTATTCGTAAATGAGACAGCATATTTCGCATTTAAGAAAAACAAAAAAATTGATAGGATATTTATTAACGACAGAGTTTTGTCTAAATTAATTAAAGACTCGATAAAAGATGCGACAAGAGAAGTCAATGAGTTACTCTTTTAACATTTATTAACATTTTGAAATGGAGGAAGTTTCGGCTTCCTCCTTTATATTTCAATCATTTTAGTATATAATTATTTAGTTAAAGTGGCTTACTATGCGTAATGAAAAATTATTAGGAAATTTCATATTGCTTATGACCGCGTTTATCTGGGGAATGAGCTTCGCTTTTCAAAAAGAAGGCGTAACAACTATCTCTCCATTCACGTTCGGCGCAAGCAGATGCACTCTATCGGCAATCGCTGTTTGGATAGTTGCACTTATTTGCGAACGAGGAAAAACGCGCACAGCCGAATATAAGAAAACAACAATTAAAGGTGGATTAATTTGTGGTGTATTCCTAACTATTGCGTGCAACTTGCAGCAAATTGGTTTGGTGCAAACAAGCGCAGGCAAAGGTGCGTTCATCACAGCGCTTTACATGTTAATCATTCCGGTAATTGGTGTTTTATTCTTAAAACAAAAAATCGGAAAACGTGCATGGATTGCAGTTGCTATTGGTGTTGCCGGAATGTATTTGCTTTGCATCTCAAGCGAATTTAGTATTGGTCGTGGAGATATCTACGTTCTTGGCTGCGCATTATTCTTTGCACTGCAAATGCTTGCAGTTGATAAATATGCTCCAAATGCTAACCCGCTGTTTATGTCGGCAATTCAGTTCACTATGAATGCGATTGTCTCGGGCGCCATCGCTTTAATATTTGAACATCCAAACCTCGCAGCTTTAAGCAGCGTAACAGTTCAAATTCTTTACTGCGGATTATTTAGCGGTGGCCTTGGATACACACTTCAAATGGTAGGGCAAAGAATGACAGACCCTACTTCGGCAGGCTTGCTGCTTTCATTTGAAAGCGTATTCGGAGCTTTAGGCGGCGCATTAATGCTTAACGAGCGTATGAGTGCTCGCGAGCTTATCGGCGCATTTATCATGTTCTTCGCGATCATGTTAATTCAGTTACCAAATAAAAAAATAAGTAGTCGTTCATTAGACGAAAGGAAGAAAAAATGAGTGAAGAGAAGAAAACATTTTACATCACAACCCCAATTTATTATCCAAGCGATAACCTTCATATCGGGCACACATACTGCACAGTAATGGCCGATGCGATGGCGCGTTTCAAAAGACTTCAAGGCTTCGACGTTCGCTTCTTAACAGGAACAGACGAACATGGCCAGAAGATTCAGGAAAAAGCAAAAGATAAGGGAGTTACACCACAAGCATACGTAGATGAAATTGTTGCCGGAATCAAAAAGCTTTGGGCCACAATGGAAATCTCTTACGACGATTTTATTAGAACAACAGAGCCTCGCCACATGAAGAGAGTTCAAGAAATCTTCATGAAGATGTATCAAAAAGGCGATATCTATAAGGGCGCATACGAAGGTTGGTATTGCACACCTTGCGAAAGCTTCTGGACAGAAACACAGGTTGGCGAAGGCCACGTTTGCCCAGACTGCGGAAGACCAGTACAAAAAGCAAACGAAGAAGCATACTTCTTTAAGCTTTCAAAATACGAAGAACCACTTAGAAAGCTTCTTAAGGGCGGCGAATTCCTTCAGCCAGAATCTCGTGTAAACGAAATGCTTGGTTTTATCGATCAAGGCCTCGAAGATCTTTGCATTAGCCGCAGCAGCTTCGACTGGGGCATTCCTGTTCCAATCGATGAAAAGCACGTAATGTACGTATGGCTCGACGCACTTTCAAACTACATCACAGCTTTAGGATACCCTGAAGTTGAAGGCGAAAGCAGCGAGCTTTACAAAAAATATTGGCCAGCAGATTACCATCTCGTAGGAAAAGAAATCGTAAGATTCCACTCAATCATTTGGCCTGCAATGCTTATGTCAATTGAAGAACCACTTCCAAAGCATGTCTTAGGGCACGGCTGGCTCTTAATCGACGGCGGCAAGATGAGTAAATCAAAGGGCAACATTGTAGACCCTGTAGTTCTTATCGATCGCTACGGAGTAGATGCGCTTAAATACTTCTTACTCCGCGAATATACATTTGGCCAAGACGGTGCATTTACAAACGAAGTAATGCTTAACCGTATGAACTACGACCTTGCAAACGATCTTGGTAACTTAGTATCAAGAACAGTATCAATGGTTGAAAAGTATTGCGCCGGAATCGTTCCTGCAGCAGGCGTAGACGAAGGCCCAGACGCAGAACTTAAAGAACTTGCAACAACATGCTATGAACGTGTTGAAAAGCGCATGGACAAATTCGAATTCAACCTTGCACTCGAAGAAATTTGGACAGTTATTAGACGTACAAATAAATACATCGACGAGACAGCACCTTGGGTTTTAGCAAAAGATGAATCCGGCAAGGCTCGCCTTGATGCAGTAATGCACAACTTAATCGAAAGCTTAAGAATTGTATCAATTCTCATCTTCCCATTCATGCACCACACAAGTGCAGAAATTATGAAGCAGATTGGTTTAGCAGAACATGTTTGCGATGGCGCAGCATGCACAATAAAAACACCAACACCTGTTTGGGAAGATGCAAAAGTATTTGATAAGATGGCAGGCCAAAAGGTAGAAAAGGGCGAAGCAATTTTCCCAAGACTTGATATTAACAAAGAGCTTGAAGAGCTCGAGGCTATGAAGGCCCCTGCAGTAAAACCTGTTTGCACAAAAGAATTAATCGAATTCGACGACTTCGAAAAGATCGATCTTAAGACAGGCACAATTATCAAAGCAGAAAAGCATCCAAAGGCAGATAAGCTTTTGGTATTCCAAGTTGATTTTGGCGGAGAAGTTCGCCAGATTATCAGCGGCGTTGCCGGAAGCTTTAAGCCAGAAGAATGCGTTGGCCAGCATGTAGTTGCTGTTGTAAACCTTAAGCCAAGAATGCTTAGGGGGCTTGAATCAAACGGAATGCTTCTCTACGCTTGCAGCGAAGATGGCAAGTTCAAGTTCGTTGAAACAAAAGCAGATAACGGTGTAGAAGTAGGGTAGATTGCTTCGGCACTACGTGCCTCGCAATGACAGTCATTGCGAGCGCAGCGAAGCAATCTATTGGGATAAATTATGATATTCGATTCACATTGTCATTTAGAAGAAGGAATGCCTCACGATATAGATCTCGTGATGAACATTGGTTGCGATATTAAATCTTCATTCGAGTCGTTAGAGTGGACAAAGAAAGAAGATAGAATTTACGGCACAGTTGGCATTCATCCAGAATTTGCAGATGAGGCAACGCCAGAAAATCTTGCAAAGATAAAAGCTTTGGCAACAGAAAATGACAAGATAAAAGCCATTGGCGAAATTGGGCTTGATTATCATTGGGATGATAATCCGCCAAAAGAAGTGCAGCGCAAATGCTTTGAAGATCAAATTGAATTAGCAATTGAAATTGGTATGCCAATTTGTATTCACAGCCGCGATGCCGATCAAGAAACATTAGACATTTTAAAAGCGCATAGCGCTTTTAGTAAAACAAGAGTTCTTATGCATTGCTTTAGCGGAAGCGTCGAGCTTGCAAAAGAATATATAAAGCTGGGTGCGTGGATTTCATTTGCAGGGCCACTAACATACAAGAACAATCGAAAGACTGTTGCGGTTGCCGAATTTGTCCCGGTAGATAAAATGCTTGTCGAAACCGACAGCCCTTATCTAAGCCCCGAACCAAAACGCGGCAAACCAAATTGCCCAGAAAACGTTATTCACACTATTCAAAAAATCGCAGACATCAAACAACTAACTTTTGAGGAAGTAGCAAACCACACATTTGAAAATGGATGCACGTTCTACGGTATTAAAAACAATTGAAGAACACAAACTTATTCAGTCTGGTGATGCGTTAGTATTAGGCCTTTCCGGAGGCCCAGATTCAATTTGTCTTCTTCATATATTGGCAGGACTTCAGCAGGAATTAAACTTTAAGCTGTATGCTTTGCATGTAAACCATCAGATTCGCGGCAAAGAAGCCGACGAAGATATGCGTTATGCAATCTCAGTTTGTAAAGAGCTGTTAATTCCTATCACTGTTAAATTGGCCAATATTCCGGCAATCTCAAAAGAATGGGGTTTGGGAGAAGAAGAAACTGGTCGAAAGATTAGACAAAAAGCTTTGCTAGATAGAGCAAAAGCTTTGAAAGAAAAGAATGAAAAAGCACATGTAAAGCTTGTGCTTGCGCACAACAAAGACGATCAAGCAGAAACAGTACTAATGCGAATCATTCGCGGCACCGGGGTTCATGGCCTTGGAGCAATGGATTACAAGAGAAACGATGGTTTAATTAGACCGCTTCTTGATGTAACAAGAACTCAGGTTGAAGAATATTGCGAAGCAAATAATCTTAACCCGCGAATCGATTCTACAAATAGAAGCACTGAATATACGAGAAACAAGATTAGGCTTAATCTGATTCCGGCAATTGAAAAAGAATACAACCCTAACTTTAAAGAGGGCCTTGTAAGGCTTGCCAATGCCGCTCGCGAAGATGACAGCTTTATCGATCGAGTTGCTCACAAAGAAATTCCGGTTATTAAAACCGAAGCTGATTGGAACAGCATGCCGGCCAAGCAGCTTAAGACAATGGATGTTGCAGTTGCAAAGCGTGTAATCAAAATGATGTTTGCGCGCGTTGGTCTTAAGCAAGACATTGCAGCGATTCATGTTCAAAATTTACTTGGCGCTTTAAATTCAAAGAACCCGGTAACAATCGAGTTCCCAAAGAATTATAAGGCTTTAGTAAAAGGCGGCATCGTTTACTTCAAGACTCCGCAAGAAAAAGTTGAAGTAAGAAAAGATTATAAGGTTTATTGCAGTGTAGTCCCAGTTGAAGAGCTGCCACCGCTTAGTAGCTTTAAGAACCAAGGATGCGCTCTCGACGCAGAAAAGGTTCTCGATCTTAATTGCGACATAGTTTCAAGAACAAGACGCAGTCAAGATTTTATCAAGCCACTTGGCCTTGGCGGAACTAAAAAGCTGACAGACTACATGAAAGATAACAAGATTCCGGCAGAAAAACGCGAAGCAATTAGACTGCTTTGCGCAGAACACCAAATCTTGTGGGTAGAGGGATACACAGTTTCCGAAACTTGCAAAGTTGATGGAGACACACGTTATGCATTAGTTGTAATGATACAGGAGGATTAAGAGATTTGAAAAAAGGAAAATCACCAAAGGGCCCGCTTTATTACATTTTAATATTCGCATTAGTTTTCGTAGTTGCCTACGGAATTCAAATGCTTGCAATTAATTTCTCGGGCCAAGTTGTTAATCTCGAATTTTCAGAATTTGTTCAAGACCTTCAGACTGGCCAGGTTGAAAGCGTTAAGGTTAACGCAGGTTCTCGTTCTTACGAAGGTCAACTTAAGAACGGCGAATACTACCTCGCTTATGCTCCGTCGGAATACGACATGAACGCAATTTCTGAAAACTATATCGTGCCAATGGCTGCCGATGGAAGCTTAACTGTTCTTTCAGTTAAACCATCAGCATTTGGTGCAATCTTAAGTTGGGTTCCAAGCATAATTATGTTTGTCATGATTATCATTCTTTATAAGAATATGCTTGGTGGCGGAAACAAAGGAGTTATGGGCTTTGGCAAGAACAAGGCTCGTATGGAAAAAGACAGCAAGGTTACATTTAAAGATGTTGCCGGATGCGAAGAAGAAAAACAAGAGCTTAGCGAAATTGTCGACTTCTTGAAAAAGCCAAAGAAATATACTCAGCTTGGCGCAAGAATCCCTAAGGGCGTTTTATTAGTAGGCCCTCCGGGAACAGGTAAAACATATATCTCAAAGGCTGTTGCAGGCGAAGCCGGCGTTCCATTCTTCTCAATTTCAGGTTCTGATTTTGTAGAAATGTTCGTTGGTGTTGGTGCAAGCCGTGTTAGAGATTTGTTCGAAGATGCAAAGAAGAATTCACCTTGCATTATCTTTATCGATGAAATCGATGCTGTAGGCCGCAGACGTGGCGCAGGTATTGGTGGCGGAAACGATGAACGTGAACAAACATTAAACCAGCTGCTCGTTGAAATGGATGGTTTCGAAGTTAACGAAGGAATCATCGTTATGGCAGCAACAAATAGACCAGATGTTTTAGACCCTGCTATTTTAAGACCGGGCCGTTTTGATAGACAAATTACTATTGGCACACCAGATATCAAAGGGCGTGAAGAAGTATTCAAAGTTCATGCAAAGAATAAGCCTCTTGGCAGCGATGTAAATCTTGGCGTTCTTGCAAGACGCACTCCGGGCTTCACTCCGGCAGATATCGAAAACATGATGAACGAAGCCGCACTTCTTACAGCAAGAAGAAACGGAACAGAAATTCATATGGCAGATTTAGAAGAAGCAATTACTCGCGTAATCGCTGGCCCTAAGAAGACGAGCCATGTTATGAGTGATAAAGAAAAGAAGCTTACAGCATATCACGAAGCCGGCCACGCAATTGTAATGAGAAGCATTCCAGATTGCGACCCTGTTCACCAGGTAACAATTATGCCGCGTGGTATGGCAGGTGGGTTCACACTTTCACTTCCTGAAGAAGACAAATACTATTCAACAAAGTCTGATATGCTTAACGAACTTTGCCACTTACTTGGCGGAAGAGTTTCTGAAAGCATCGTCCTTGGCGATATTTCAACAGGCGCTTCAAACGACCTCGAACGTGCAACAAAGATTGCTCACGATATGGTTGTTAAATATGGTATGACCGATGCAGTTGGCCCTATCAATTACAGCGATGCCGACGAAGTATTCCTTGGCCGCGACTTTACATCAAAGCAGAATTATTCTGAAGAACTTGCAAGTAAGATTGATAAAGAAGTTAGAAGAATTCTTGATGAAGCTTACGATAGAACAAAGCAAATTCTTACCGAACATAGAGAAGAACTTGATAGAGTTGCAAATGGATTACTTGTTCTTGAAACTCTTGATAAAGACCAGTTCGAAGCACTCTATACAAATGCAAGCACTGCAGAAGAGCTGAAGAATGTTCGCGACGAAGCAGAAGCTGAGCAGAAAGCTGCCGACGAAGCAGAAGCTGCAAAAAGAGCTGCAGAAGAAAAAACAGAAGAAGCTGAAACTCGCAAAGCATTAAATGAAGGAAAGCGAGTTGCTGTAATTGATAAGAGCGGCAAACTCACATTCCGTACACTTAATGAAATTGAAGAATTAAAAAAGAAGGCTGAAGAACCTGCAGCACCTGAAATTACCGAAGAGAGTAAAGACGATCAAGAAAAATAAAAAAGAGAGGAGTTCGTGATGGCAGATTTTACTAATCAGTTATTAATCAACAGCATCTATCATTTGTTAAATTTTGAAAAGTACACAAACTTTCAGATGGCAGCAAAAGAAGCCGCTATTGCTAATAAATTTCAAATAGTATTATTCTCAACGGACTTTAATCCTATTTTCTCTGTAGAGACAAGACACAAAGCAACAATTCAAGATGCCATTAGAAAGGGCATTGAAATTGATATTCAGCATTCAAGTGAAAATGTTAAAGTTCTTTGTGAAGGCGTTACAACTTACTGGGGCCCAATTAAGCTCCAAGATCAAAAATATTATTTAATGCTTGTAGATAACGAAGAATGCTACAACCATGATGACATAATTAAGCTTGCAGAAATTATCGAGCTCGCTATGGGCATGTGGAACTACACACCTCAGCGTGATATTAATGCAGAATTTATTCGTGCGCTTCGCAGAGGGAATGCTCAGCTTGCGTCAAATCTGATTCAGGAGATGGGCATTGAAGAAAAAGATTTCGTTGGCGTTTTCCTTTGCCCTGGCGCAGATAAAGAACCGGCATTAAAGGTTTTATCTGCACAAGAAGAAAGATTTGGCAGCCATGCTTTAAGACTTGCTGATGGAAACGAGCTTGTTGGCCTTATTATGCGTTCTCCTACTAAGGTTGACTTTGGTGAACCTGAATGGAAAGCAATGGCTAAGAACATGGCCGAAGAAGCCGGTGCCCCTGTAACATTCCATGTTATTGGGACAAAGAATATTGACGATTTATGTAACGCATTTAAGCTTATTAGTGAAACCGAAGACTTTGTTCAAAAGATTTTCCCTTATAAGCATTCATTCTCAAAATACGAACTTGCTTTTGCAAACAACTGTGTAAACATTTGTATGCAGGGCGGAAGCGTTAAGAAGTATTATAACGATCTTATTGCTGCGCTGCGTAGCGACGACGATCAAAAAACAAAACAGCTTTTCGAAACTCTAGAATGC
The DNA here is from genome assembly GCA_030536235.1 of Bacillota bacterium. Taxonomy (GTDB): domain Bacteria; phylum Bacillota; class Clostridia; order Peptostreptococcales; family Anaerovoracaceae; genus UBA1764. The sequence goes on along the minus strand of JAUNQK010000015.1, from coordinate 3,102 downwards.
TTTATGCTCGACAGTCGTATGAACGCCGCAAAGACAGCAACACTTCTTAAGGTTCACTCCAACACAGTGCAGTATCGTATTAAAAGAATAAAAGAAATTCTTAGAATTGATATTACCGGAAACACAATTGCGCCGGGCCTTATGATGGCGCTTGCTGTTTCAAGAATTGAAAAAGATATACAAGTATTCTAATGCTTTGGACTAATCCGTTTATATTAGCGCCTCTTGCCGGAGTAAGTGATAAAACATTTCGCAAGATTTGTTTTGAGCACGGCTGCGGAATGGCATTTACCGAAATGGTAAGTGCCAAAGGGCTCTTTTACAAAAATGAAAATACAAAAGATTTGCTTGCTATCGATAAAAGCGAAGGGCCTGTAGGTATTCAATTATTTGGCCACGAGCCAGAAATGTTTACCTATGCGGTTAAATCTATTGAAGGTTTAGACAACGCTTGCATTGATATTAACATGGGCTGCCCTGTCCCGAAGGTTGTTAAAAACCATGAAGGAAGTGCACTCTTAAACGACCCCGATACTGCAGCAGCTTGCGTAAAGGCCTGCGTAGAAAGTACTAAAAAACCTGTAACGGTTAAGATGCGTATAGGTTTTAATGAGACATCTGGCGTAGTTGATTTCGCAAAGCGAATTCAAGATGCAGGGGCAACGTTTATTACTGTTCACGGGCGCACGAGAGAGCAATATTATTCTGGCAAAGCTGATTGGAAAGTTATTAAAGAGATTAAAAGTGCTTTGTCGATTCCGGTAGTTGGAAACGGCGACATTTTTAGCCGCGAAGATGCCGAGCGAATGCTAAGTGAAACCGGAGTCGATGCGGTGATGATCGCGCGAGGCGCCATGGGTAACCCGTGGATTTTTAGCGGCGAGATTCCGGCATTAGAAGAAATAAAAGCAGTGATGACTAGACATGCTGTAGACATTGTTGCTGAAAAAGGTGAATATGCAGGCATAAGGCAAATGCGTGCACATGCCGGCAATTACATAAAAGGAATAAAAGGCGCAGCGAGCCTAAGGGCGAGAATTAATTCTTGCGAATCGCTGGAACAATTGTTATCAATAATAAAGGAGATATAAAATGAGCGAAGAAATCTTATTAACCCAAGAGGGTTACGACAAAGTCGTTTCCGAACACGAATATTTAGTATCAGTAAGACGTGAAGAAGTTTCTCAGCATTTAAAAGAAGCCAAGTCTTACGGCGACCTTTCAGAAAACGCTGAATATGATGCTGCTAAAAACGAGCAGGCCGAACTCGAAGAAAGAATCGCAAAGCTCGAATATATGATGCGTAATGCAAGAATCGTTTCTGAAGACGAACTTACAGGTGAACGCGTTAACCTTGGTCTTACAGTTAGAATCAAAGATCAAAAGACTGGAAAGCAAGCTAAATACACTATCGTAGGTATTACAGATGCAGATCCATTCACAGGAAAGATTTCAAATGAATCACCTGTTGGCAAGGCTTTACTTGGCCGCACAAAGGGTGAGGTTGTAGAAATCGAAACAGAAAGCGGAATCCTTGTTTATAAAATTATGGAGATTATTAGATAATCATGGCAGACGAAAAAAAGGTTCAAAACCAGGCACAGCAGAATCAGCAAAATCAGCAGAAGCAGAAAAGCCACAGGTTTCTGAAAGCGAACAATTTAGAATCAGAAAAGAAAAGCTCGAGAATCTTCAGGCAGAAGGCAAGAACCCTTATGTAATTACAAAGTTTAATCAGACTGATTTTTCTGCAGATTTAAAAGAAGAATTTGTTGATCTCGCAAACGAAACAGACGGTGGCAAGAGTGTTTGCATCGCCGGAAGAATGATGTCAAAGCGTGTAATGGGTAAGGCCAGCTTTGCTCATTTAAGAGACGATCGCGGTGACATTCAGCTTTATGTAACACGCGACAATCTTGGCGAAGAAGAATATGCAGCTTTTAAAAAGCTTGATATCGGCGACGTTATCGGCGTAAAGGGTGACATTTTTAGAACTAAGACTGGCGAGCTTTCAGTTCGCGCAACCGAGCTTAAGCTTTTATCAAAGTCACTTCATCCACTTCCAGAAAAGTTCCATGGCTTAACAGATATGGAAATGAGATATCGTCAGCGCTATGTTGATCTTATCGTGAATCCGGAAGTAAAGGATACTTTTAAAAAGCGTTCAATGATTATCAACGAAATCAGAAGTTATCTTAATGAAAGAGATTATCTTGAAGTTGAAACTCCTATTCTGACTCCATTTGAAATTGGTGCTTCCGCAAGACCTTTCACAACACACCACAATACTCTTGATATGGATATGGTTCTTCGAATTGAAACAGAGCTTTATCTTAAGAGACTTATTGTTGGCGGAATCGATCGTGTATATGAAATCGGCCGTATCTTTAGAAACGAAGGTATGGATCCAAAGCACAATCCGGAATTCACATCAATCGAACTTTATCAGGCTTATACAGATTTCGAAGGCATGATGGATTTAACTGAAGGTCTCTTTAAGCGTCTTGCTGATAAGGTTTGCGGAACCAGACAGATTAGTTATCAGGGCAAAGAAATCGATCTTGATAATTGGACACGTATGACAATGACCGAAGCTGTTAAGAAGTACAGCGGCGTAGATTTTAGCGAAGTAAAAACCGACGAAGAAGCCATCGCTCTGGCTAAAAAGTATAACGTAGAGTTACCAGAAGGAACTCCAACAAAGGGCAGCATCCTTCCTGAATTCTTCGATGCTTTCGTCGAAGACAAGTTAGTGCAACCAACATTTATTTACGAGTATCCTGTAGAAATATCTCCGCTCGCAAAGCGCTGCCCTGACAAGCCTGAATTCACTGAACGCTTCGAATTCTTCATTAACTGCACAGAATTCGGCAACGCATTTAGCGAACTTAACGACCCTATCGACCAGCGCGGCAGATTCGAACGCCAGGTTGCTGAAAGAAAGGCCGTTGAGCCAGAAGCAAAGTGCCAGGTAGACTACGATTTCGTAAACGCACTTGAATACGGCATGCCTCCAACAGGCGGCCTTGGCATTGGTATCGACAGAACTATCATGCTCTTAACAGACAGCGCTTCAATTAGAGACGTATTGCTCTTCCCGAC